>DATKFO010000539.1:0-5934 GCA_035544355.1 Thermoanaerobaculia bacterium | reverse complement strand
GTGAGCAGGAGCGATGCGAGTAGTGCAAAGAGAATGGAGTGCGTGAAGCCGCGGTGGCCGAACATCGAGCCGTAGGGAATGCCGAAGGCGAAGCCGGCGACGTCGGCGTCGGGGAGGATCGACGCGATCACCCCTGCTACGATCGCGGTGCGTGGAACATTGTGGAACCATGGTTTGAGCAGCGCGGCGGCGGGATGGCTGATGATTGACGGCACGATTCAGTTTATCCCGAGCGAAGCGATGTGGAGTTTGGACTGCGGCGATCGCAATCGCCGCTTTTCGACACCGGTATGACAAAGCGGCGATTGCGATCACCGCAGTCCAAATCAGCTTGGCCCGATTTTCGATTGAAGGTCGCTACCCAAAGCGGCGGCGTGGCCGCCGCACTCCAAACGTCAGCGTCCCGTCACTTCTGCGAGGCGCCGCAAGCGCTCCGCGTGCTCGCGCGTGAGTGCGGACGGATGCAGGCGCCACGACCAGTTGTTTTTCTCTTCGCCGGGGAGATTCATGCGCGCTTCGCCGCCGAGTCCGAGGATGTCTTGGACCGGGACTACCGCTGTGTCGGCGACCGACGTATACGCGGCGCGCGTCAATAACCAGGCGATGTTGCCGTCGCCGAGAAACAGACGCGCGCGCTCGCGCTCCGCTTCCGACGCCGTGTCGAACCAGCCGCGCGCGGTGTCGTTGTCGTGCGTGCCGGTGTACGCGACGGTTTTCGGCTCGTAGTGATGCGGCAGGTGCGAGCTGTCGTTTCCGCCGAATCCGAATTGCAGGATTTTCATCCCCGGCAATCCCGTGGCGCGCCGCAACTCATGCACATCTTCCGTAATGAATCCGAGGTCTTCGGCGATCAGCGGAAGCTCGCCGAGCGCTTCTCGCATCGCTTCGAACAACGCAATGCCTGGCCCGGGCATCCACCGTCCGTGGATCGCGGTCGGCTCGCTCGCCGGAATCTCCCAGTACGCTGCGAATCCGCGGAAGTGATCGAGGCGGATGACGTCGGCGAAGCGCAGGTTCGCGCGCACGCGTGCGATCCACCAGCGGAAATTCGTTTCGCGCAGCACGTCCCAGCGATACAGCGGATTGCCCCAGCGCTGTCCCGTCTCGCTGAAGGAGTCGGGTGGCACGCCGGCGATCACGGTCGGGTTGCCGTGATCGTCGAGAAAGAACAGCTCGGGATTTGCCCAGACGTCGGCGCTGTCGTCCGCGACGTAGATCGGCACGTCTCCGACGATGCGAATGCCGCGCGCGTGCGCGGCCTCGCGCGCGGCGGACCACTGGCTGAAGAACAGCCACTGCACGTACGCGTGGTAGTGGATGCCGTCGCGCCACTCGTTGCGCGCGCGCGTGATCGCCTTCGCATCGCGCCGCGCGAAGCGCTTGCTCCAGCGCGACCACGGATGGCCCTTCGAGTGCTCTTTGATCGTCATGAAGAGCGTGAAGTCGTCGAGCCACGCGCGCTCGTTTTCGATGAATGCCGCGAGCGCGCTGCGCTGATCGCTCGTCGCGTGCGCGTTGAAGTGCTTCCACGATTCGTGCAGCACGCGCGTTTTCCATTCGAGCACGCGATCGAACTCGACGCGGTCGTCGCTGAAGTGCGGCACGTTCGCGACGGTATCCGCCGCGAGCAGGTTTTCCTGCAGGAGCCGCTGCGGGGAAACGAGCATCGGATTGCCGGCGAACGACGAGAGGCATCCGTACGGCGAGTTGCCGAAGCCGGGCGGATTGAGCGGCAGGACCTGCCACAGTTTGAAACCGGCGCTCGCGGCCCAATCGAGAAACGCGATCAGCTCGTCGCCGAGGTCGCCGATGCCGTAGCAGCCGGGGAGCGACGTCGGATGCAGAAGCACGCCAGCCGTGCGCATTTGCCTTTGCAGTTTATCCCGAAGCAACGCGAGGGATCTCCCCGTGCGCTCAGTGTTCGGGATGAACTACGAAGGACAACTTCTCGCCGAGCGCGTCGAACAATTCGAGCCAGCGCGGCTCGTCGAACACCGGCCGCACGCTTCCCTTCATGCGGTAGTACGTCGTCTGCGCGGCGCGGAGATCGAGTCCGAGCTTCGCGTTGCGTGCGATGTCGACGAGCGACTCGTACGTCTCGAGCCGGTCGAGATCCTCGGGATGTTCGGCGAATTGCTGCGACGCGCGCTCGATCGCGTTCTTGAACGCGAGCAGCGTCGTTTCTTCGAGCGTGACGTTTTCATCGCTCGCTTCGCGGAGGCGCGACTCGATCTCGGCGAGCGCGGGATTCGCATCGGCGAGCAGGCGGCGCAGCTGCACATTGAGATCGAACTCGGCGGCCATCTGCAGGACTTTCGGGACGGGGATGCCGAGGCGTGTGTGGAAACGCATCAGCGGGTCATAGCGCTCGTGGAGCTGGCGGAACGCCGACTCCGCTTCTTCGAGCGTCGCGTTGCAGAGCTCGTGGAAGATGCGGCGCTGCTCGTCGCGGAACAGCGAGCGGATCGAGACCGGCGTCTCGCTGAAATGTTGATCGAGGAGACGAATCACGGCGGGGATGCCGCCGGGCTCCATCGCTTCGACGAGAGCGCGCTTGATCGCGTCGTAGTCGCTCGATTTGGTCGGACGCACGCCGCCGGTCAGCTCGGTTTCGCCGAGGTGGAGGACCGCGAGCTCGAACGATTGCTGTTCGTGCGTGATGCGCGAGCGGATCGTGATCGACGCGATGGCCATGCGCGCGCGGCCGGCTTTGTGGATCTCGAAATCGTGGCGGTGGATGTCGTAGCAGTAGACGCGCGCGTCGTCGTCGAAATTGTCGAAGAGCGACGCGACGGCGAAATGCGCGGCCACGCGCGGGAGATCGACGCGCGCGGGGACGATCTCGCGGATGTAGATTTGTTTGGCATCGCCGCGATCGGTGAGGTTGCTCTTCGCCGGCTCGAGTCGCGCGAGGAGCTCGGGCTCGAGCGAGGTGCCGGAGAGTTTTTCGGCGAGCTGCACGACGCGCGCGGCGTATTGCAGGACTTGCACGGTCTCGATGCCGGAGATGTCGTTGAAGAACCAGCCGCAGCTCGTGTACATGAGCATCGCGTTGCGCTGCATCTCCAGGAGCTCCAGGGACTGAGGGCTGAGGACTGAGGACTGCGTGTGTTTTTTGGCGAAGCGGTCGATGGATTCCTGCGAGCGGTCGAGGATCACGTCGATGTAGTCGTCGCGCGCCGCCCAGGGATCGCGAAACACGTTGACGTTTTCGAAGATCGCGGCTGCTCGCTCGCGCAGCCAGTCGAATGCGTCGCGCAGCGGTGCGCGCCATTTCTGATTCCACCCCGCGCCGCCGCCGGTCGAGCATCCGCAGTTGCTGCGCCATCGTTCGACGCCGTGGGCGCAGCTCCACGAGGTGTCGTCGACGATCTCGACGTCATGCGTGGGCGGATTCATCGCGAGCATTTCGCCGTAGTTCGTAATGTGGGCGAGCTTGTTCTGCTCGATGTATTGCAGCGCGTACGCGAGGGCCATGTCGCCGAAGCGGTGGTGATGGCCGTAGGTCTCGCCATCGGTGGCGATGTTGACGAGTTGCGGATGTGCGGGCGCGCTCGCGAACGCGCTGATCAGGCGGTGCGCGAAAAGCTCGCCGCGCGCGAGAAGGTTCTCGAACGCGACCGCGCGCGAGATCGGGCCGTCGTAGAAGAAGATCGCGATCGAGCGTCCCGAAGGGAGCTTGCAGCGATAGGGGAGCGTCGGATCGACGATCGTTTTCGCCTGATGCGGCTCGAGGATCGTGAAGCGGATGCCTTCCGCGGCGAGCGCTTCGAGCGAAGCAACATCGACCGCGGTCTCCGGCAGCCACATCCCCTCGGGCTTGCGTCCGAAGCGCGATTCGAAATCGCGGATGCCCCAGCGCACTTGCGTTTTGCGATCGCGCTCGTTCGCGAGCGGCAGGATGATGTGGTTGTACGCCTGCGCGATCGCGCAGCCGTGTCCGGAGAAGCGCTGGCGGCTCGCGCGATCGGCGTCGAGGATCGCCGCGTATGTTTGCGGCGCGCGCACTTCGAGCCAGCTCAAGAGCGTCGGCCCGAAGTTGAAGCTGATCCACGCGTAGTTGTTGACGATGCGGCGGATGCGATCTTTCTCGTCGAGGATGCGCGCGGTCGCGTTCGGCTCGTAGCACTCGGCCGTGATGCGCTCGTTCCAGTCGTGCCACGGAAACGCGGAGTCCTGCGTCTCGACCGCTTCGAGCCACGCGTTCTCGCGCGGCGGCTGGTAGAAGTGGCCGTGGATGGTGAGATAGCGGAGGGCGGCGGTGGTGTCGGGCACTGGAGGCTATCGTACTTGTGATCGGTGATCGGTGATCGCGGAGGTTTCCTGGATCAACGGACGCCGCATCGATCACCGATCACCGATCACCAACTCGCGCTCCACAGTTTCCCCGAACCGTCCCATGTCCAGCGGTTTGCGAAACACGCCGCGCACGAAGCGCGCGAAGCGGTGCTCGATCGTGTCGCTCGGGACTTCGCTTTGCGGCGCGGCGGTGATGACGATGACGCGCGGCGGTTGGTCGAGCGATTTGACGGACGGGTCCCATGTCAGCGCTTCGAGCGAGGTCAGGAAGTCGATGCCGCTCATCAGCGGCATCATCAGGTCCAGGACGACGACGGTGTATGCCTTCGACGACATCAGATGCAGCGCCTCGACGGCGTCGCGCGCGCCTTCGACCTCGACGTCCGAGTTTTCGTGGAGGAAGTCGACGAGCAGCTTACGGATGGCGTCATCATCCTCCACGACGAGTACGGTTCCGGCGTGCATCCGGCAAGCGAACGAAGCATAAAATCCGCCACATGACTGCAAAAACGGAACGCGCTCCACGCACGACCGGGAAGGTGAACATCTTTCTGCCGCCCGATCAGCTCGCATGGCTGAAGGCGAAGAAGAACCTCTTGGAGACCGTGCGCTCGCTGATGTGAAGAAGAAAAAGAAGGCGTGATGCAGGAATCGGTGCTGGAGCGAATCACCGCGGACAAGCGCCCGATCACGGAATGGATCGACGACGCCCTCGGCATCGTTCCGCGTCTGTACGAGCACGATCCCGAGCTGTCACGCCGCGCCGAGCGTGTTCTCCACGGGATCGCATCGTCGGCAGCGAATCTCGATTGCATTCGCACCGATGATCGCTCCGCGCCGATGACCGACGCGCCTGCTGAAGCGATCCTGCGCTATCTGTTCGCACGCTGGCCGGAGACGAGAAAAGAATTGAGTCGCGTGGTGGCCGGGCGGGGCAGGTGATGGGGCGGCGGGGAGTGTTGGCGATGTTTGGGGTGAGTGGTTAGCAAAAATGAAGTGTTGAGATGAAGAAGCGACAGCGGTCAGTCCTAGAGTCTTTCGAAAATAACGCCGTGGAGCGGGTTCTGGCTCTCGACAGTGCGGATCTGTTGGTGCTGCGAGGGCATGGCGTCCTCGAGGCGGCGCTGTTCTCGCTGCTCGCGGCTCGCCTCGCTATCGAATCCGACGAACTTCCGACACTCAATTTTGAAACTCTTGCCAGGCTCTCGCTCTCTGGTACCCCGTTCAACTCGCTGCTCGGTGCTGCTCTGCAACTCAACAAATTGAGGAATCTTGTCGCGCATGAAATTGAGCCGGCCGATGTAGAAACAAGGATGCTCGAATTTGCCGCTTTGGTCTTGTCGTCGCTCGGTAGCGAGTTCCAAGCGAAACCGACCGCTCTTGACGCTTTCAGAGCAGCTCTAATGGTAATGATGTATACGCTTATGAGGCTGAGCGTCGGCGTAATTGAAGTGCGACATTCTGCAACGCCTGTTGAGGTCGAGCGAGACTAAAGAAGGCGTGAATGTTGGTGGGTGGTTGCCGGCGGTGCGGTGTCATCCCCGTGTCGTCCTGAGCGGGCGGTGGGTGGGTGCGAAGGATCCCCTCCAATGACACGAGAGGCGCTCTGTCGCAGGGGATCCTTCGCGCCCACCC
>DATKFO010000538.1:0-2477 GCA_035544355.1 Thermoanaerobaculia bacterium | reverse complement strand
ACCGGGCAGCTGTTCCCTCGGCCGGGAAGCATCCACTGCTCGCGAACCGACCCGGCGGCATCCGCGGGACGCTCGAGAAACAAACGGCCCGAGGCATGGTCAACCCAGACCGGGAGCAGCTTGCCCCTTGGTCTCGCTCCCGGCGCGACGCGAGTTCGCGCGCGCCTTCCGCTCGTAGCGTTCGCGGGCGCCGAGACCGCAGCGTCATCCGTGACCGCCTCATCGCTCCCGCCGTTCTCGTCTTCGTCGTCATCACTTGCGCCGATCAGCCGCGAGGTGATGAAGCGGGTGTCATCGTCGCTGAAGAAATCGTCATTCGGCAGCGTCTGACTTGGATCGTCGGGGTCGACGCGCACCTTGACGAAATCCTGCCCGCAAGTGCGGCAGAGGACCGCGGGACGGACGACCGCGCGGCACTCCGGACAAAGCTCCGAGCCATCTCGAACGAGCGTCCGACATTCGGGATTGAAACACAGCCCGACGTCATAGACGCCGTGGAAGAAGGTGTGAAGCTTCGGCCTGAGGAGTGGCAGCGTCGTCTCGTCGCCGATGCTTCCGATCGCGACGTACGCTTCGATGAGCCGCGCGAGATCACGCGATTCGAGCGGGATGTCGACGCCGGCCGGAGGACGATCGAGAAGGGCGTTCGCCAGTTCTTCATAAGTGCGCGGCTCGCGCGCGAAATCGCGAAGCGCATCGACGACCACGTTGCCTGAGAGAAGCGATACCAATCGCGCGGCGTCCAAACGGCCCGCCGCAGCCTTGCGGCCACAGAGCCGTTCCGCAACGGCGAGCGCGTTGCTCACGTCACTGTTTGCCGCGGTCAGCAGCTCGTCGTCGCTCGGAGCGACGAACGGCGGAACGTACGATTCGCCGCGCCGCGGCTCCTCGCGATAGATCTCCCCGATCACGTCGTCGACGTGGAACGGCTCGTCAAAAAGCCCCGACGCGAATGCAGCGAGAGCCTGGTCGCCGCCGTGATCCTGCGAAACCGTCGCGGACGTGCCGATACAACGGAGCTCTCCAGCCTCGAGGCCACAGCGCGCCTTGAGCCGGCGGATCAGACAGGCGATCTCCGTCGCCAACGCACCTCGGTAGCTGTGAATCTCATCCAGTACGAGAAATCGGAGAGCGCGGGAAAAGAGCGTCCGGTCGGCTTGGCGGATCAGGAGGAACTCGAGCTGCTTGTAGTTCGTGAGGATGATGTCCGGCGGGTTGTCGCGGATCGCCTCACGCTGTGTCAGCTCATGGCCCGCCAGCGGCTCGCCGATGGTGCTGGCAACGGTCGCGCTCTCTCCGGTGTACAGCGCAAACGTGAGAGGAACACCCGAGTCGCGAATCAGCGCACGTAAACGCTCGAGTTGATCGTTCGCCAGCGCGTTCATCGGGTAGAGGAAGATCGCCTGCGTTCCACGCACGCCATCCGCTTTCGCGCGAAGGATTCCGGAGAGCACCGGCACGAGAAACGCCTCGGTCTTGCCGCTCGCGGTTCCCGTCTTCACGACCGTGTTCCGGCCGGCCGAAACCGCGCGCAGCGCGTTCTCCTGATGCTTGAAGAGGCATTGATTGTTGAACGCCCAACGCAGTTTCAGCAGGCGCGGGTCAGCGACACCCTCTTCGATGAGCGCATCCAGCGTCCGCTCCGCGAGGAAGTCGCGCGCGAGCGTGACGTATGGCCCCTTCACGAGCACCTCCGCGCCGTCTACCTGATCTTCGAACTGCGCGCGGAGCCGCGGATCGGCGAGGCGATACGAGCTCTTGATGAAGCGGCGATACGCCGCAACGAGATGACGGACCTGCTCGACTGCGCCGCTCATCGGATCCCTCGCTCGAGCAGGAACTGCGTGCGCCATTCGGCGAGCCACGATTCTTCGAAATGTCTCTTCAGCTTCGGGCGAGCGCCGATCTCGTCGGTGACAGCGCCGAGCGACCGCAGACGGTCCTCCCATCCGAGGCTCACGCCGGCGCGAATCGACGCCTTGTCAGGAGAGAGCACCAGCCATGTTTCATCGCTTCGTCCGTAGGCGTGCGCGAACAAATCACGCTCGCCCGCATCCATACCGGAGGCATCCGGATAGTCGAGTGCCAGCGCCGCGCGCTCTGCTTCCGTGACCGCATTCACGCGTGACAAGCGATTCAGCTCCTCGTCGGAGACGATGACGTAACCAGTTCGGCGGGCATCGCCGCGTAGACACTCGTTGATGCAGGTTTCGACGGTTTCGACGTTCATGCGTCCGGTGATCGCTCTCCAGCAGCCGGTACGGACCGCTTCGATGATGACGTTCGTGTCCACGAGCAATGTTGGCGGTCCGTTCACGATCGTGGCTCATACCTCGTACGACAGCGACAGCCCGTAGCCGGCGAGAACAGCATCGAGATCCTGAACGGACAAATCGAGCAGCCCCGCGGCGCGCCGCAGCGAGAGGTGCCCGCTCTCAACCGCTTCATGCACGCGGGAGACGAACTCCCGGCTAAAC
>DATKFO010000537.1:0-2658 GCA_035544355.1 Thermoanaerobaculia bacterium | reverse complement strand
TCCACGGCGCTCCACAACGCTGTCGAAGCGTTCGGTCGGTGGATCATTTCTAGTTGTGCGGCGCGGACAGCTTCCGCGGTTGAAAGCCCGCGGGAGCGGTTTCGATGAATCGATGGGAAAAATTCCGCAGCTTCGTCGTCGTCGATCGGCCAGAGCGTCGCGACGACACTCGGCACGCCGGCGGCAACGAATGCGCGCGCAATGCTGATCGTGCCCTCGCTCGAGCGGATCTCGCCGCCGGCCGTCGCACATGCCGCGAGAACGACGAGTGAGGTCTTGCGCAACTTCATCGCCGCGATTCGCTTCAGATCGAGCTCCTCGTCGAGAAGCAAATACCCGGTCGCGCCGCTCTTCGACGCTGCAACCGCATGGCCGACGAAGTGAATGACGTCCGCGTTCGCCGCTTCACGCATGAAAGCTCCGCGCGTCGCCGCGGCGCCCGAAAGCTGCGTGACGTTCGTGTACGCGGAGGCAACGGAGCTCGCCTCGCGCTGTGCAGCTGGAAGTTGCCCCAGATCCTCAGCGCCAGTGAAGATGAGCGCTTTGCCATTCGTGTTGCGTCGATCGCTGTGTGCGAGCTGTACGTACACAGCGGCGCTTGGATCGACGACGAGCGGATAGTGCTCGATCAGATACTTTCCGTCGCTGTCAACGAGCGCGGAGAACGGCAACCGTGCCATCAGCGGATCCGGAACGAAGACGAGCGTTTGCACCTCCTTGAGCTCTTGCTCGATCGGCGCGATGAGCACTTCGTAGAGCGATCGGCCAACGGTGTGAAGCGTGTGCACGTCGGATTCGCTCGCCGCGCGCGTGTGCCGGTCGATGTCGCGGACGAGAACCGGGCGATCAATCGGTCGTCGTACAACACGAATACCGTTCGACGTCACCGTGAAGATCGCGAGCTCGCCCTCGTGAACCGAATACTCGATCACCATGGTTTCAGATGGGAGGGCCGCGGGATCGACTTTTCTCCACGTCGTGCCGAGAGATTCGAGCAACGCTCGCGCACGCGCTCGCTCGACGTACTGAAACGCCGCAGTTGGATCGTTGCGGTTCAGTGCTGTGGCAACGGCCGCGTCGAAGAGCTCGTCCGCGTCGTGAAACATCCCGAAGCGATCCTCGCCGCCGGGAAGCGACTCGCGATGCGTCTCGAGCTCCGCGATCGCCGCCTCGAAATCCGCCGCCGCGTGGTCTCGATCGTCGATTTCCAGCAGGACGCGGCCGCGCTCGAAGAGCAGCTCTGGCACGTACATGCGTCTGCCGCTCTCGCTGTGATAGCGAAGAGCGCGTGTGAGAAGCTCGATGGACAATTGCGGCGTCGAAGCAATGAGTGCCTCCACTTCGAGCGCATTCGCGTGCAGATGTTCGCGGTAGCCGGGATCCGGCACACGCGAGAGGAGCATTTGCGCTTTCCTCAGATCCTTCGCTGCGACGTTTCTATTCGTCTCGACGTGCACTCTCGCGCGGCGAATCAGCGTCTCAACGTGAAGCGCCGGATCGTCGATGTGTTTCGCGACGTCGATCTCGAGACTCAGAAGCGACGATGCAGTTCGCCAATCCCGACTCATGACTGCGCAGCGGCTCATCGATGCGATGACGAGTTGGAGACGATAGGTCATTGTCCGCCCGAGGACGCGCAGTGCAACCAGGCGGTTGTTCCACGCTGCCGACGGATTCCCGACTCGGTCGAATGCCTCGGCGAGAATCTCGCGGACTGATCCTGCCTGGAACTCTTCGCCTAGACGATCGAAGATCGTAGCGCTATCAGTGAGGCTCGCGATGCATGCGCCCCAACGCCCTCGCGCAAGGTGCACGAGACCAACTTGCCAGAGGATTTCCGCCCGGTGTCCTTTGAACTGCGCCGGCGTATTGGCGAGGAGGCGCTCGTAGGTTGCCTGTGCTTCTTCGATTCGGCCCTGATCGAACACAGTGTTTGCCGCGTAGTAACGCGCAACGATCGCGCAGGGACTGTTGCCGCGCTCGAATAGCTCCGCAGCGCGGAGGAGCAGCGGTGTCGCTCTGGCGGGCTCGCCGTTCTTGTACGTGTCCTGTCCATCGCGAAAGGCGCAATGCGCATCGATGAGCACACGACGCTGCTGTTCGTTTGCTCCATCGATCGCGGCCACGAGGGAGCGCAGCATCTGATCGCCACTATCACGCGCGAGCTCGAGTCCGAGCTCGCGTGCGATGCGCATGTGTTTCATCGCGAGTTCGTGGTTACCGTTGCGCTCCGCGTTCGCCCAATCGCCAAGAATGATCGTCCCGCCCCAGCGTCGCGATTCGCCGGGATGCTTCCGCGCAAATGCATGCGCTGCAGCAGGGTCGCTCGCGATCCGCTCGTATGCGCGTTGAAGCTCTTCCTTGAACGACGGAACCGGCTGCAGTTGCCGCAGGTGATGGCGCGACTCGTTCGCCCACGAACTGCCGCCGTCGACGGCCAGGTACGACTGCCATTGCTCCCGCGCCTGATCGCGTAAACCGAGGTGATCGAGGATCAGTGCGCGGTTGAATCGTGCTTCGGCGAGATTCGCGTTTAGTTGCAGGGCAACATCGGCGGCGGCGAGCGCGAGAGGGAACTGCGCCGGATCGTTTTCGCGAATGGCGATGGTGTACCTCGCGGCGGCGAGATCGCACCACACGTTCGCGTCGTCCTTCGCG
>DATKFO010000536.1:0-2330 GCA_035544355.1 Thermoanaerobaculia bacterium | reverse complement strand
CCTGGACTGCCGCGCGCGCCTCCGCTTCCGCATCGCTCGTCATGCTGAATCCGACGAGCGCGCCGATCAGCTCATGCCGCGCTTGTGCATCGTTCGGCGAGCGTTTCACCGCCTCGCGCAGCGGATTCACCGCGTTGTCGTGCTGCTGCTGGAACTGCACGAGCGGGAGTCGGCGATGCCGCCGGCACGACGCGCATTCGTCGAAGATCCGGTACTTCGTCATCGGAATGAGCGGGATGAAGACGAAGCAGAAGAATTCGCGCGTGTCGTACGACGTGAGCGTCGTCAACTTGTGGCACGACTCGCACGTCGCGCGTTGCGTGGACACGTTCTTTCGACCGGCGTACGTCGTGCCGATGCCATTGATGGTGGCGGGCATGGGAGAACCTCCTGGACCGCACCAAGCCTATCAAACTCGTCCGGCGCGCACCTCAGCGATCACCGTCTCGATCACGCTCGCCGGCTCACCCAGCTGCTTCGCGCGATCCTTGCGGCGGCTCCATTCGATCTGGCCGTTTGCGAGGCTTTTCGCGCCGACGGCGACGCGCAGCGGGAATCCGATCAGATCGGCGTCTTTGAATTTCACGCCGGGACGTTCGTCGCGATCGTCGAAGAATGCGTCGATGCCGGCGGCCAGTAATTTCTCGTAGACGTCCGTCGCTGCGCGAACCACGCTTTCTTCTTTGCCGATCGCGGTGACGACGACTTCGAACGGCGCGATGGGAATCGGCCAGATGATGCCGTCATCGTCGTGACTTTGTTCGATTGCGGATGCGACCGTACGTCCGATGCCGAGGCCGTAGCAGCCCATGATCATCGGCTCGCGCTTGCCGCCTTCATCGAGATACTCGCAATGCATCGCCTCGGAGTACTTCGTCCCGAGTTTGAAAATGTGTCCGACCTCGATGCCGCGATAGACGACGAGCTTCGTGCCGCAGCGCACGCACGGATCGCCTTCGATCGCGGTGGTGAAGTCGCCGAACTCAGGCTCGGAAAAATCGCGGCCGGGCACGGCGTAGTCGAGATGCATGTCTTTCTTGTTGCCGCCGACGATCCAGCGCTTGCGGCCTTTGAGCGACGCATCCGCGAGCACGCGCGCGCACTTCGTTCCGACGGGACCGCAGTAGCCGACAGGACCACCGGTCGCTTCTTCGAAGCGCGCCTCGGCGATCAACTCGAGAAATTGCGCGCCGAGGTGGTTTTTGATCTTGATCTCGTTGCCTTCGCGATCTCCGCGGACGAGCACCATCACTGCGCCGAGATCGGTATCGAACACGAGCGTCTTCACGAGCTGCGACGTCGGCTTGTTGAGGAAGCGGCCGACGTCATCGATCGTCTGCGTGCCGGGCGTATGCAGCTCGGCGATCGTTTCGGACGGCGCTGGCTCGACTTCGTCATCGAAAAACTTCGACGTCGCCTTCTCGACGTTTGCGCCGTAGTTGCAATTCGGGCAGCGTACGACGGCGTCTTCGCCCGATTGCGCGAGCACCATGAACTCGTGCGACGCGGAGCCGCCGATGTTGCCGGTATCGGCTTCGACGGGTACGTGGTCTAACCCACAGCGATGAAAGATCCGCGTGTAGGCGTCGCGCATGGCGTCATACGTTTCGTCGAGCGACTCGCGGCTCGAGTGGAAGGAGTACGCGTCCTTCATGATGAACTCGCGCCCGCGCATCAAGCCGAAACGCGGCCGCACTTCATCGCGGAATTTCGTCTGGATCTGATAAAGATTGACCGGCAGCTGGCGATACGACGACACCGCGTCGCGCACGCTGTCGGTGATGACTTCTTCGTGCGTGGGACCGAAGACGAAATCGCGGTCGTGGCGATCCTTGATGCGCAGCAGCTCTTTCCCGTACTTCTGCCACCGGCCGGATTCGACCCACAGCTCGGACGGCTGAATCGCCGGCATCAGCAGCTCGACCGCACCCGCGCGATTCATTTCCTCGCGCACGATCGACTCGAGTTTCTTGATGGAGCGCAGGCCGAGCGGGAGGTACGTGTAGATGCCGGCCGCAACCTTACGGATCATCGCGGCGCGCATCATCAGTTTCTGACTGATAACGTCGGCGTCTGCGGGAACTTCGCGGAGTGTGTTGATGAAATATCGTGTCCAGCGCATAAAAGGTTGCGCATTCTACGACGGTGAGTTGCAGAGTCATAGAGTTACAGAGTTGCAGAGGAGCCCATGAACAAAAAGATCCTCGTATTCGATCGCACTCCGGTAGCGCGCTTGATCTCCTGTGCCGCGGTGTTTGCGTCGGCGGCGATTTTCTTCATGTATCTCGCCGATCATCCGAAGGACTACGAATTCATGCCGATGGCCGGGC
>DATKFO010000535.1:0-2758 GCA_035544355.1 Thermoanaerobaculia bacterium | reverse complement strand
CGCTCGGTGAGCCGCACGATCTGATCGGCGCTCTTCGGATCGAGGGCGGCGGTGTGCTCGTCGAGCAGCAGAAGGTCGGGCCGCCGCCAGGTCGCCATCAGCAGCGTGAGCGCCTGTCGCTGACCGCCGGAGAGCGTGCCGATCGGATTGTGCATGCGCGTTTCGAGCCCCATGTTCAACGTAGCGACGCGAGCGCGCAGCTCGTTCTGCATCCGCGCCGGAAGCAGCCGGCCCAGTCCGCGCGAGAGACCGCGTCGCGCGGCGAGCGCGAGATTCTCGGCCACCGTCATCGTCGGCGCAGTGCCGCTGAACGGATTCTGAAACACGCGTCCGATCATCGAGGCGCGCCGATGCTCGGGCCAGCGCGTGACGTCTTTGCCCGCAACGTCGATCGCGCCGCGATCGACGAAGAAGCTGCCCGCGACTGCGTTCAGCAGCGTCGACTTCCCCGAGCCGTTCGTTCCGATGACGATGACGAACGATCCCTCGTCGATCTGCAGCGACACGCCCCGCAGCGCACGCACCTCGTTCGGCGTACCCTCGAAGAACGTCTTCTCCAGCTCACGAAGCTGCAGCATGCCGTTTCACTTTCACTTTCTGCATGAGCATCGGCAGGACGAGCGCGCCGAAAACGAAGAGCGCCGTCACGAGCTTCAGGTCGTTCGGATTCAGTCCCCATTTCAGTGCGAGCGCGATGATCAATCGGAAAAGCACGGAGCCCATGATCGTCCCGATCAGCGCGGCACCGACGCTGTCCGTTCCGATCAGCGCGCGGCCGATGATCACGCTGGCCAGGCCCCACACGATCATGCCGATTCCCATCTGCACGTCAGCGAATCCCTGATACTGCGCGAGGAGTGCGCCAGCGAACGCGACGAGTCCGTTCGAGATGCAGAGTCCGAGAACGATCATGTTCTCGACGCTGACGCCGAGGGCACGGATCATCTGCTCGTTGTCGCCGGAGGCGCGCATGGCGCTGCCGAGATTCGTCCGGAAGAAGAGCCAGGCAACGAGCGCGATGACGAGCACGATCGCGGACACGAGAAGCAGCGATCCGAAATCGCGCGCGCTCACCGGCCATCCGAGGAGCGTCGCCGAGTCATGGCCGGCCATCCAGCGGCCGAGGTTCTGCGCGTAAGTGGTGATCGTCGTGACGGAGAGCAGCGGCACATTGCTCGATCCCATCACGTGAAGGTTGATCGAATAGAGCGCGGTCATCACGAGGATGCCGGACAGCAGTTGATTGATCTTGAAGCGCGTGTGCAGCACGCCGGTGCAGAGTCCGGCGACACATCCGGCGAGAAACGCCGCAACACTGGACGTCACGGGATTCACGCCGTGGGTGAGCATCGACGCCGCCACCGCAGCGCCGAACGTGATCGAGCCGTCGGCGGTGATGTCGGCGAACTTGAACACACGGTAGCTGATGTAGACGCCGAGGGCGAGCAGCGCGAGGATCAAGCCGATCGTCCAGGCGGAGAGCAGCAGCGTCACGCGGCGCCTCCATTTGCAATCGGAAAGATCCAGCACGCGCCGCGCTGGAATTCGCTTTCGCCCGCACCTTCGATCGGCCTCGGATCGCGCAGAAGGTGAACGACCGAGACCACGCTCCGCGGTTGCAGCCACGCCGAAACGATGTCGGCCACCGGCAGTTTGCCTCGTGGCAACGATCGGAACGCGGTCACGACGGCGTGGAAGTGTCCCTGATATTCGTCGCTCACCGGCCGGAGGAACGGAGCGAGCGATGCGGACGGCGATGCGGATGCGAGTCCGACGACGAGAGCACTGAAGCGCGCGAATTCGCGCTCGGGCGAGAACGACAACCACTCGCGCACCGCAGGGAAATCGAACTGCACGTCGCCGCGCGCGGGCGAGCGGCGCAAACGCGCGCCGACGAGACCCGCGACCTCGGTCGCCATGACGATTCCGACGGTCGGCGTTCCGGCGAGCGAAACGCACGCGCGCACGATGTCGCTCAGCGGAACACCTTCGTCGGGTGTATTCGCCTCGAAGCGCAACTGGTAACCGGGCGCGCCGCGAAAGCTGATCGCATACAAAGCATGAACCGTCGGAACGAGTCCCACGGTGCTGAGCATGTAGTCGGGTGTCGCCGTGCCGTCCGTCGGCATGAACGCAGCGCCCCCAGCAGCCGCAACGAATTCCCCAAACGCCTCCCGGCACTCCTCGGCATTCGCGCCGAGCGCTCCCACGCCGAGGGCGAAGACGTCGCGGTAGATCGAGATCGAAGAAGACTCCGCGTGCAAATCCGGATTGCCGATCAGCGACAACTCCGATTTTCGTCCGTCGAGCACGCGGCTCTCATACGACGCGCACTCGGATTCGAGCGGCAGCGGAATCGACAGCGTCTTTCGCCGCGTCGGGTCCATGCTCGCGCCGGCGATGAGGAGCTCGACGAAGCCCATGAGGCGGAGCGTGTTGCGCGCGCGTTCCGAGGCTGCGGAAACTTGCAGCGAGCCGTGCAGTGCCATCGCGTCGCGATGGTGCTTCATGAGAACGGCGGCACCGGCCGAGCTGAGGTAGGTCACGCCCGTGAAATCGAGCCGCACGTGGCGCGCACCTTCGCGCGCGACTTCGTGCAGCACTTCATCGAGCGACTGCGACCAGTGATTGTCCAGACGGCCGAAGAGCCGGAGATGAACGACGTTGCCCGAACGCTCTTTAACGATTTCCAACGTTCGCTCCGATCACGTCCTTCGCCGACTTCACCAGCGCGGGCGGCAGCGAGATGTTCAGCGCG
>DATKFO010000534.1:0-2157 GCA_035544355.1 Thermoanaerobaculia bacterium | reverse complement strand
CGACGACGAGCGCGGCGGCCAGGAATGTCAGTTTGCGCATGGCCGCCGCATTGTAATGACCCTTACTTCCGGATGGTGATCTTCTTCCCCTCGATCGACACTCTGAGTCCGTTTTGTTTCGCGATCATGTCGAACGCTTCGTCCCACGGCATGTCGACGATGTTCAGCGTCACCTTGCCTTCGACATTCGGATCGACGTCGATCGGCATGCCGGTGATCTGTCCGAACGTGCGCAGCACATCGTGGATATCGGCGTCTTTCAGATTCAACGTAATCGGCTCGCCGGTGTACTGACCTTGCGAGGATTCCGCGGGCGCCTGCGCCATCGTCGCTTTCTGTACCACGCGTCCATTCTCAGAGGCCTCGAACTGCACGATACCGGCGTGATCCGCGCCGGCCGTCACGCGGAAACGCAGGTCGAGATCGGGATCCGTCGTGCCCGATTTCGATTCGCCCCACGTGCCGATCTTGCTCGTGATGCGCGGGTGCGCGATGAGCTTGCCCGTCGTCGTCTCGACGACCTGTCCGTTGAACACGTACTGATCGCCTTCGAATGTGAAGAGGAACGTGACTTTGTACGCGTTCGCCGCCGTCGGTTGCGGGACCTCGGCGATGAGCGCACTGCCGGTCGTGAGCGCGAGCAATGCAATTGCGGCGGCGGCGATGACGCCGCGATGGGAGAGCGCCGAAGCGCGGAGCGTGTCGTAGCGCATGAGGTGAGTGATCCTTTCCTTCAGTTTTGCGTTGGCCATGCACGAGACGCCCGCGACGCGCGGCGCGACCAGTGCGCGGCAGATTTTCGAGAGCGCGGTGAGGTAGGTGTCGGATGTACGCGTTGCATCCGCCACTGCCTCATCGCAAGCTTCTTCGCGCGCGACGTGCAGATCGTGCAGCGCGAGCCAGACCAGTGGATGGAACCAGAGCAGCGCGCCGGCTGCGGCTTCGAGAAGGCCGAGGAAATTGTCGCGGCGTTTCACGTGCGCGACTTCGTGGCAGAGCAGCGCGAGCAGCTCGTCGTCCGCGAGCTCGTCGCAGCCGGCGCTCGGCAGCACGATCACGGGACGAATCACGCGCAGCACCGCGGGTGCTTCGCACAGCGGCGAGCGGATCAAGTCGATCGACGTGCGCACGCCGACTGCGCGACGTGCGGATTCGAGCGCCGCGGCTTCGCGCGATGACGGCGGCGTCGCGACGCGCATTGCGGCGCTGACGAGTCGCACGCGCGTGAGCAACCAGCGTGCGAAGATCAGGATCGCGATCGACGTCCAAGCGATCAATAGCCAGTTGATCTGCGTTGCGATTTTCACCGGCGCGTCGCCGCCGCCGAGAATGCGCGCGGGAAGGGGAGCGACCGTGACGCGGATCGCGTCGAGGCGGAAGTAGCGGATCACCGCCGTGATCGCCGCCGCTGGAATCGCGAATTTCGCGATGCCGACGAGCAGCAGCGCGTGCCGCGTGCGCGCGGTCATCGGCAACAGACGCGCGGCTGCGATCGCGATCAGCAGCAGCAACGTCGACGTGACGAGATGCGCGATCACTTGCGGCCACCTTTCTTCTTGCTGCGCGATGCCCCCGCGTCTTCGAGCGCTTTCAGATCCTCGAGCGTGAGCTTGCCGCTCTCGAGGAGATGCGCGACCACCGGCTGCGCGGAGCCGCCGAAGAGGCTGAGCAGGTCGTCGACCATGCGGCGATACGCCGATTTGCGCGTGACCGACGGCGCGAACATCAGCGCGTTGCCGATCTTGCGCGTGCGCTTCACGGCGCCTTTCTGTTCGAGGCGCTGCACGATCGTCTGCACCGTGGTGTACGCGGGACGTTTGCGCTCGGCGAGCGCTTCACGGACCTCGCGCACCGAGGCCTCGCCGAGGCGCCAGAGCACATCCATGATCTCGAGCTCGAAGCGGGTGAGGTTCATTCAGTCTCCTACGATGTGCGTTGATGCTACGACAGTTGTAGTAGTAACGTCAAATGGCACAGACACTCCTCTCCGTGCACAATGGCGAGCACAGACAAGAGTGTCTGTGTCACATGAACGCACTCGAAATTCTTCTCGCGATCTCGACGAGGCCTACGAGCGCAAGGCGTGGCACGGAACGAATCTGCGCGGCGCGATCCGCGGCCTCGATGCGGCGACGGTGTTCGCGCGGATCGCATCGG
>DATKFO010000533.1:0-4289 GCA_035544355.1 Thermoanaerobaculia bacterium | reverse complement strand
TTGCGATCGAGGAAGCTGAACGCGCCGTTGGTGATGTAGAGCTTTCCGATGTCGAGGCGCACGATTTCGTAGCGGCGCTTCGGTCCCGATTTCCAATGCGGGAAGTTGTGGGTGCCGTCGGGAAAAATTTCGAACCAGAGTTTCGGATCGCGGATGTCGACGCGGCTGACTTTCACGCGCCGGCTCCAGAACGATTCGACGCCGCCGAAGATCTCGACCTGCCGCACGGTCGCGAATTCCTTCGCGACGCCGCCCGGCAAGTTTGCGATGCGCAGATCGTTGAGGATGATTTTCTGCGGGCGCGTGCGCACGACGGTGACGCTGCCGATCGTGACGTCGCGGCCGAGTCGCGCTTCGAGCGTTCCTTCGATGCGCAGGCGTACGAGATCGGCGAAGCTCGTCGTACCGACGTACCACCAGCCGGTGCTGATGATCAGCGTGAGGCCGCCGAAGACGATGACGATGATCCAGAAAATCCTGCGCAGGAACTTCCACATCGGTCCCTGGCGCTGGCGCTCGCGCGCAGAGCGGTGATGTCCCGCATGATGCGGCGGAGGCAGTAATGGATCGCCCGGATCGTTGACGTTCATCCCAACAGCGGCGCTTGCTTGCTAACCGCGAGCCAGTAGGAAGAGGTCTCGAAGATTGTTCGCGGTCGGGCGAATCATAATCGGCTCTCCGAGTTGTGCGGCGATCCGAAATGAGTCGGACTCTGCCAATGCCTTGTTGACTTCGGCATCGTCGATGGGGCTGCGTTGCGCAGGTAAAAAAATGCCGGCGCATCCGCTGTTGCCATCGACGCCGTCGGAGCTCGCGAAGAGCGCCTGAATTCCCGTTGTTTTTCGCGCGAATCGCACCGCGAGCTCGCTGCATCGGCCTCCGCGACCCTCACCGCGAACGACGACGGTGGGCTCGCCGCCGGCGACGAGCACTTCGTCACCATTCAGTTGCAGTGCGCGCTCTGCGAGCTCGCGCGCGGCGGTCTCGACGTCCGCTTCGAGCTGGCCGGGCCAGCGAATCGCGTTGCAAAGTTTTGCCGCGGTATCGGTGAGCGTGTGGTTGTCGGCGATGAGGATTGGGTCGCGACCGGGACCCGATGCAACGTCATCGAGTCTTCCTGTCGCAACATCCGAGTACACGAGCGTCACGTTTCGTCCGCGCACGCGCTCCGCGAGCCGTCCGCCTTTGATCGCGGAAAGTTCTTTACGAGTCGCGTTGATCTCGCCAATTGGTTTGCCTGATGCGATGAGCTTCGCGTTCGTTGCAATCAACTCTTCTTCGGTGTGCGGCGATCGCGCGACTTCGACGCATGCGGATCCGCCGCCGGAGATCAGAAAAAGAATGTCGCGATGTGCGTCGACGAATTCGAGAAGCCGCGCTCCTGCTTCGAAGCTCGCATGCGTCATCTGCGGGTGTCCGCCGATCGCGATGTCCGCGCGTGTGTGCGGCAGCGGGTACGTTTCGGGAATCGCGACGAACGCGTTTTCGATCGACAGCACGCGCGCAACTCCATCGAGCAATGCGCCCGCGCACTTTCCGATCGCGACGACGTTGCGCGGCATGTCGTCACGCACGACACGCTGCACGAGCACGTTGGGCGCGCAACGTTCAAGTGTTGTGAGGTAGATCGCTTTCAAGTCGATCACGCGGCGATTATGCTTCGTTGCGTGTCTCGCACACGCCTCCGCACGCGGGTGCTTCTGCTCACCACCGCGTTCGCGCTCGCACTCTTCGCCATCACGTTCGGGTTGAGCTGGCGCGCGCGTGTGTCGCAGCAGCGATGGACGCGGCTCATCGCCGTGGAGACGCAGGCGGTGACGACGCTCGATGAAGTGATCCGCGCGCAAAACGCATTTCACGCGCGCCTGGTCGCGGGACAGGAATCCGTCGATCGTTATCGCGTCGTCGCGCAGCACATTCAAGCGATCACCGACGTCGACACGACCGCGCTGCGCGCCCGCATGCGCGCGTTTCGCGAAGTGATCGGCGAGCCCGCCCCTCGGCGCGAAGACATCGACGCGACGTCACACGCGATCGTCGCCGAAGCGCAGCAGCTCATCGCCGCGCGCAAACGCGAGATCGCGCGACAGCTTCCCGCGCTGCAACGCGAAAGCGACGCGATGATGTCGAGCGGACTGGCGATCGCGTGGATCGTCGTGCTCGTGAGCTTTGCGATCGTGACGACGACGCTTCGCAATGTCGTGCAGCCGCTCGAACAACTCGCATCCGCCGCGGATCGCGTTGCAGCAGGCGACATCACCGCAACCGCGCCCGTCGCCGGCGACCGCGAGATCGCGACGCTTGGCGTCGCGTTCAATCGCATGGCGGACGAGCTGAAGGCGCGCGCGCGCACCGACGATCTCACCGCGCTGCCGAATTTCCGCGCGTTCCGCGAGCACATCGACGGTGAGCTCGAGCGCGCCGATCGCTATCCCGAGCGCTTCGGCATCCTCGTGCTCGATCTCGATCGCTTCAAGAAATACAACGACACGTTTGGACATCTCGCGGGCAACGACGCGCTGCAACGCGTCGCGAAATCGATTCGCGAAACCGTGCGCACCGTCGACTTTCCCGCGCGCTACGGCGGCGAAGAGTTCGCGGTGGTCGTGCCGCAAGTCGACGGCGCGTCACTCTTCACGATCGCCGAACGCATTCGCGCAAACATCGAAGCGCTGCCCGCGCCCAAAGACGGCGCGCAGGTGACGGTGAGCATCGGAGCCGCACTCTTTCCGGAAGACGGCAAAACGCGCGAGCAGTTGTTCCACGCAGCGGACGCGCGTTTGTACGAGGCGAAAGAAGCGGGCCGCAATCGCGTCGTGTTTCGGAGTGCGGCGGCAAAGCCGCCGCTTTCGTATCCGGATAAGAAAGCGGTGGCTTTGCCACCGCACTCCTAGACTTCGAGCTTGTCGATCAGCGAATCGAGCACGCGCTGCACGGTCTGCAGATCGCGCTCCGAAATTTCGCGCGAAAGCGTGTTGCGCCACTCTTCATACGCAGGGCGCAATTTCTCGACGACGCCGCGGCCGCGGCGCGTGAGCTCGACACGGGAGGAGCGCAGATCGTGCGGGTCGTCGTTGCGGTCGACGAGACCGAGGTCGGCGAGGCGCGTGATCATGCCCGTCATGTTTTGTTTCGTGACGAGCAGGCGCTTCGCAAGCGAGGCGAGGGTCGTCGGCTGATCGTATTCGGAGAGCGCGGAGAGCACGGCCCATTGCTGCGGCGTGACTCGCACTTTCTCGAACGTCGGCGTGAGCCGGCGGTTCAGCAGGTTCGCGAGCTGGATGACGGCGGTGACGAGATCGCGGTCGGACATGGTCAACGTCTTGACCATGGTACCGCATCAGCCGAGGGTTCGGAAGATTCCTTTTCCTGCGAACACCGCGGCGTCGCCGAGCTCCTCTTCGATGCGCAGGAGCTGGTTGTATTTCGCGATGCGATCGCTGCGCGACGCCGAGCCGGTTTTGATCTGTCCCGCATTCGTCGCCACCGCGAGATCCGCAATCGTCGAATCCTCGGTCTCCCCCGATCGGTGCGAGATCACCGAGCGATAGCCGGCGCGCTTTCCGAGCTCGATGGCCTCGAGCGTTTCGGTGAGCGTGCCGATTTGATTGACCTTGATGAGAATCGCGTTCGCGATGCTGCGCGCGATGCCTTTCGCGAAGATCTCCGGATTGGTGACGAAGAGATCGTCGCCGACAAGCTGCGTCGTCGCGCCGAGCGCGGTGGTGAGCGCGGCCCAGCCGTCCCAGTCGCCTTCCGCGAGGCCGTCTTCGATCGAGATGATCGGGTACTTCGCTTTCAAATCGCGGTAGTAGTCGATCAGCTCCGCGCTCGTGCGCTGCGTGCCTTCGAACGCGTAGCTGCCGTCTTTGAAGAATTCGGAAGCGGCGACGTCGAGGCCGAGGTAGATCTGCGAGCCCGCCTTGTATCCCGCTTTGTCGATCGCGGTGAGGATGAGGTCGAGCGCTTCCGCGGTCGATTTGAGATCGGGTGCGAAGCCACCTTCGTCGCCGACGGCGGTCGTGAGTCCGCGGTCATTGAGAATTTTCTTGAGGTGGTGGAAGGTCTCGACGCCCGCGCGCAACGCCTCGGAGAACGTGTCGAAGCCGGCGGGGATGATCATGAATTCCTGGACGTCGAGATTGTTGTCCGCGTGCGCGCCGCCGTTGATCACGTTCAGCATGGGCACGGGCAGCGTGCGCGCGCCGGTGCCGCCGAGGTAGAGGAAGAGCGGCAGACCCGCCGCTTCCGCCGCCGCCCGCGACACCGCCAGCGACACGCCCAGAATC
>DATKFO010000532.1:0-2732 GCA_035544355.1 Thermoanaerobaculia bacterium | reverse complement strand
TGCGTGCACTCGCGCCGCCGGCGAATGACCTCCCCCTCACGGCTCTCGCGCGAGTCGACGACGCGATCTTCCGTGTTGCCGCAGAACGGGCAGCGCATTGCGCGCCATATATCACGAGTCGTTGCCCGTTGCCTGTGGCCCGTTGCCTGACGCGGTGACGTCTTTCCAACGCAATCCTTCTCTCAGCGCGAGGATCAAACCCGTCACGATCACCGGCAGCGTGCCGATGACGTGAAACACGAGCGCGACGGCGACCGACGAGTCGACGTCGAACGCGTAGAAGTTCGTAAGCACGAGCTGACACGCTTTATGAAATCCGCCGACGCCGCCCGGCGTCGGAATCGCGAGGCCGACCGTCGTCACGCCGGTGACGAAGAAGCTCGCGTCGAACGGCAGCGGCCGATGCAACGCGCGCGTCGCGAACCAGAACTGTCCGGTCAAACAAAACCATACGCCCACGGTGCACAAGAGGACCTTCGCGAGTCCCGCGCGATGCGTCGCGAGTTGCAGCGTTTCGGTGAAGCTGTCGAAGAAGTGCATCCACGATTCGCGAAAGCGATGCGGCAGGATGCGGCCGAGTCCCTCGTGCACGCGGCGCACGAATTCGCGGAAGAAGTAGAGGCCGAGAATGAAGAGGATCATCGCGGTGAGGATCACCGCCGCTGCGATCGCGCCGGTTTTCACGATGACGAACCAGCGGTTGTGCGAAAACTGGTTCCAACGAAGGAACGCGAACGTGACGAAGAGCAAGAGGATGCTCGTGAGATCGAGCATCCGCTCCATCAACACCGTGCCGAGCGCGCCGGAGAATCGAAAGTTCGTACGGCGCGAAAGCAGCGCGGGCCGCGCGACGTCGGCGGCGCGAATCGGAAGGATCGTCGAGAGCATGAAGCCGACCGTCGTTGCGAAGAACGTCGCGTACAACGGCGGCGGATTGTCGGGATCGAGAATCGTGCGCCACCGGAAGGTACGAAACAGCAGGGCACCGAAGTTCACGACCAGCCCGAGCCCGAACCAAACCAGGCTCGTCGATTTGATGTGGCGCCAGACGTCGCCGAAGTTTGCGTTGCGAAGGAAGAGATAGAGGAAGAACGCGGTCAGCGCGACGATCGCCGCGATTTGGACTACCCGTTTTCGGTACACAGTTGCATAGTTTCACAGTTGCAGAGTTGCAGAGGAGCACCGCCGTTCCCTTTGCAACTCTGCAACTCTGACGCTATGCAACTCAAGATTTATACAAACGCCATCTTCTACAAACACAACACCGGACTCGGACATCCGGAGACGGCTTCGCGGCTCGATGCCGCGCTCGAAGGCGTCGCGCGCGCGGGTCTCGACGACCAGGTGATCCGCGACGTCGAGCTGCATCCCGATACCGGCCGCATCATCGCGAAGGTGCATTCGCGCGATTACGCGCGCGAGTTCGAAGAGGCGTCGCACGCGGGCGCGCGGCTGTTTCATTCGCTCGACAATCCGATGTCGACGTCGACGTTTGCCGCTGCACGCGCCGCGGTCGCGTCATCGCTCGTCGCCGCCGAGGACATCTGGCGCCGCAAGGAATCGAAGCGCGCGTTCGTGATCGCGCGGCCGCCCGGACATCACGCCGAACGCGAAGAGGCGATGGGGTTCTGTTTCTTCAACACGATCGCGTGCGTCGCGGAATGGCTGCGCGAACAGCCGGGCATCGAGCGCGTGTTCATCTTCGATTTCGACGTGCATCACGGCAACGGCACGCAGCATCTGTTCGAAGAGCGCGACGATGTGTTCTACGCGTCGATGCATCGCTTCCCGTTCTACCCCGGCACCGGCGCAGCAAATGAAATCGGTGTCGGCAAAGGCCGCGGCTTCACGAAGAACATTCCGCTCGACGCCGGCGAAGGCGACGCGCGGTATCTGCGCGAAGTCGAAGACGACATCGTGCGCACGATCGATGAGTACGCACCGAACGCGATCCTCCTCTCCAGCGGATTCGACGCCCACCGCCGCGACCCCCTCGGCGGCATGGAAGTCACCGAGGGGGCATACGGCGAGATCACGCGGCGCGTCGTCGAATGCGCGGATCGTTTGACCGACGGCCGCGTGCTCTCATTGCTCGAAGGCGGCTACGACAGGGAAGGTCTCGCGTCGAGCGTCGCGGAGCACGTCAGCGCGCTGGAATCGTAAGCGCGCAGTGCCCGACATGCACCGCGCGCCGCTGCCTGCGGAATCGCGCAATCGATGTGTCGATCTGGCGCCGCGTCGGCTTGCGGATCTGGATCATCACGCGCTCCGGCTCGAGGCGCAACAGCGGCGGCTTGGCGAACAGGCTCTCCGTCACCTCGAGATGATCGTCATGCACGGTCACGGTCACCGTGGTCGTGCGAAGAACGAGATTCGAGCGGAACGTGTCGACGGCGTGCTGCATGCGCGCGACCTGGTTCTTGCTGTAGCGCATCGCGTACTGCTGGCTGTACCAGTAGCTCATGAGATTGAGGCGGATGTCGTCGCTGTAGTGCACGTCGAGCGTTGTCGGTTGCCCGTCGCCGACCGGCTGACCGAAATCTGCGCCCTTGCGCACCCTCAAGTCTGCGAAGTGATCGAGCTTGTAGTCCTGCTTGCCGGAGCCGATCGGATTGCCCATCACCGCCGGAAGCCCCATGCCGAGGTCGACCGGCGTGTCTTTGATGGCGAGCTCTTTCGGGAACAACGGATCGCTGCTCCCACTGTCGCGCTCGAAGGAGTGCGCCCAGCGC
>DATKFO010000531.1:0-3725 GCA_035544355.1 Thermoanaerobaculia bacterium | reverse complement strand
CTCTTCGATCTCATCGACGCGTTCCGCAACGCGCTCGTGCGCTATCGCACGAATCATCCGCAGTCGATCGAGCTGCAGCGCATCGTCTACAAGGTCTCGGACAAAATGATGGAGCTGTACGAGAAGACGCGCGAGAAATCGCCGATCCGTCTGCAATGGTTTCTCGAAGGCCGCGGCCGCGAAGAGCTGATCGCCGTCTTTCTCGCGACACTCGAGCTCGTGCGCCTCGGCGGCATCTCACTCCAGCAAAGCGAAACGTTCGGCGAGATCCTCTGCTCGAAGACCGAGCGCGAGATCGATCAGGCCACGTTCGCGATGTATGACAACTAGGAAACTCGATGGAAACGAATGAACTACGCGCGGCTCTCGAAGCGATTCTTTTCGTGAGCGGCGATCCGATCAAAGTCGACGAGCTCGCCGAGTCGTTCGACGCGACGAGCGAGGCGGTTACGGCCGCGCTCGAAGAGATTCAGAAAAATCTCGAAGCGAACGTCGGCGGATTCATGCTCGAGCAGACCGCGGGCGGATGGCGTCTGGCGACGAAGCCCGAGCACGATTCGATTTTGAAAAAGTACTTTGCGAAGAAAGGCGAGAACCGCCTTTCCATCGCTGCACTCGAGACACTCGCCATCGTCGCGTATCGCCAGCCCGTCACCGCGCCGGAAGTCTCGGACATTCGCGGCGTGAACTCGACCGGCGTCATTCGCACGCTGCTCGAGCGTCGCATGGTGCGCGTTGCGGGACGCAAGAACGTCGTCGGCAGTCCGTTTCTCTATCGCACGACGAAAGAATTTCTCGTGCACTTCGGACTCAACGACATTCGCGACATGCCGCGGCTCGAAGAGTTCGGCGATCTGATCGGCGAGACGATCAACGATGATCTCGTCGCCGCGATCAACGCCGCACCGCTCGTCGATGTGATCGAAGAATCGATCGTCGAAGAGAACACCGTCGCGAACGAAGACGCGCAGAGCGACACGAGCGTCGAATCGCAGAGCGAAGCGCGCGTCGAATCGCAGAGCGAAGCGAGCGACGAATCTCAGTTAGAATCGGAGAGCGGCGAAGTGACGACTGAGTGATGCAACTCGAGCGACTGCAGAAAATCATCGCCCATGCCGGCTTCGCGTCACGACGCGAAGCGGAAGTGATGATTCGGGACGGGCGGGTCACGGTGAACGGACGTGTCGTCACCGAGCTCGGAACGAAAGCAGACGCGCGCACGGATCACATCAAGGTCGACGGCAAGCTGATCACGCGCGCTGAAACGCATCGCTACATCCTTCTCTACAAGCCGCGCGAAGTGATGACGACGGTCGAAGATCCGCAGGGACGCAAGACCGTCATCGATCTCGTGCGCGGCGTGCGCGAGCGCATCTATCCCGTCGGCCGGCTCGACTTTCATTCCGAAGGACTCGTGCTGCTGACGAACGACGGCGATCTCGCATTCAGGATCGCGCATCCGAAACACGGCTCCGTGAAGACGTATCACGTGAAAGTGCGCGGCATTCCGGAAGAGCGCCTGGTCGAAAAACTCGAGCGCGGCATCACCATCGACGGCAAGCGCACGCTCCCGTGCGAGATCGAGCGGATGAAGACCACCGGCCGCGGCGAAGAGGGCAACAGCTGGTTCGAAGTGAAACTGCGCGAAGGCCGCACACAGCAGATTCGCAAAATGTTCCAGGCCGTCGGACATCCGGTGTCGAAGCTCAAGCGCGTCGGGATCGGACCACTGACGGATCCGAAACTCGTTCCCGGCTCATGGCGTGAGCTCACGAAGCACGAAGTGAAAATGCTCGCGACGATGCAGGAGCCGCCGAAGCGCCGAGCGCATCCGACGTCGCGCAAAAAACCTGCATCGAAGAAACCCTCCGCGAAAGCGAAGACGCCGGCGAAGCGCCGCGCATCGACAACGCGGGAGAAGAAACCGCGCAGAGCCGCGACGCGGCGAGGGTGACCTTGGGGCTCATCGTCGCGATCGACGGACCTTCCGGCGTCGGAAAAACCACCACCAGCAAACTCGTCGCGCGTGCGCTCAACCTTCCGCACATCGACACCGGCGCGATGTATCGCGCGATCGGACTTGCCGCCACACGCAAAAACATCAGCACTCGTGATGCTGCCGCACTCGAAGAGCTCGCATCGCGCACGACGATCGATTTCGTTCCCGGCGATCCGCCGCGCGTTTTGCTCGACGGCGAAGACGTCACGCATCTCATCCGCACTCCCGAGATCAGCATGGCTGCGAGCGATGTATCCGCTGTGCCCGCTGTGCGTCGCGTGCTCGTGAAACTGCAACAAGACCTCGGCCGCCGCAGCGGTGGCGTGCTCGAAGGGCGCGACATCGGAACGAAAGTCTTTCCCGAGACGCCGCACAAATTTTTCCTCACCGCCCGCCCCGAAGTTCGCGCCGATCGCCGCTACCAGGAGCTGCTCGCGAAAGGGGAGAACGTCGAGCTCGACACCGTTCTCGCCGAGACCAACGCGCGCGACACACAAGATTCGACCCGCGCCGATTCGCCGCTCATGTACGACGATTCTTATGCCGTCATCGACACCAGCGACCTGACCATTCCACAGGTGGTTCAGAAGATCGTCGAGACGGTCCAAAAAGATACGCCGTTCCGGATCTCCGGCTCGCTTTCTTGACTCATTGTCACGCGCACCGCTAAACTCCCGATTTCGGCGCGTATCAACAAGTTAGCGTTGATTTCCTCCTACGAAATCGCCGGGAGGAACGTCGAATTATTTTGCGGAGGTTTCCCAAGTTCATGGCGTCCACTGACGACTCCAAAAAGCAGCACCGGCCGCAGGGTCAAGCGGACACCAACAATCTGGAGAACCTCGGCATGGACGAGCTCCTCAGCCTGTACGACAAACCGTCGTCACACGAAGGGGAGATCGTCAAGGGCCGCGTCATCAAGGTGACACCGTCCGACGTTGTCGTCGACATCGGATCCAAATCCGAGGGGCTGCTCCCGGTTGCTGAGGTCACGGGATATGACGGCAAAGTGCGCGTCAAGGCCGGCGACGAGATCGAGGTTTACGTCGAGCGTCTCGAAGATTCTTCTGGATACGTTGCGTTGTCTCGCGAAAAAGCTGCTCGCATGCGCGTGTGGGACGACATCGAAGCCGCGTACAAAGCCGATGAGCCGATCAGCGGACGCGTCGTCGATCGCGTGAAGGGCGGACTCTCCGTCGACGTCGGCGGCGTGAAAGCATTTCTTCCCGGATCGCTCATCGACACGAAGCCGATCAAGAACCTCGATTCGCTGCGCGGGCAGGAGCTCCGCTTCAAAATCGTTTCGTTCGATAAGAAGCGCAGCAACATCGTTCTTTCACGCCGCGCAATCATCGAAGTCGAACAGACGCAGCAGAAGGCGGTGACGTTCGGCCGCCTGAAAGAAGGCGAGCTCACGCACGGCGTCGTGAAGAACATCACCGACTACGGCGTCTTCGTCGACCTCGGCGGCGTCGACGGCTTGTTGCACATCACCGACATCTCATGGGGCCGCGTCAATCATCCGTCCGAGTACTTCAACGTCGCCGACGAGATCGAAGTCGTCGTTCTGAAATTCGACGCGAGCTCCGAGCGCGTTTCGCTCGGCTACAAACAGAAGTCGCAGGATCCGTGGGCCGACGTCGTGGAGCGCTATCCGCTCGGCACGAAGGTGAAGGGCAAAGTCGTTTCGCTTACCGACTACGGCGCGTTCGTCGAGCTCGAAGAT
>DATKFO010000530.1:0-3695 GCA_035544355.1 Thermoanaerobaculia bacterium | reverse complement strand
CGCAGCGCGTATCGCGCGTCTTCGCAGAATTGCGCCACGCGCGAAGCGTCCGGAGACGCGACGTGCACGATCGCGTCCGCTTGCATCAGCGCATCGTCCGCGAGGTCGCGCGGCGTCGCATCGACGCGGCGAAGCAAGGCGTACGCGTCCGCCGGATGACCGCTGGTCGCGTCGAATTCGTTCGTGAATTCGAGGCGGGCGAGGAGGGTGAGGAGGTGCTCGTCGGAGGGCTGAACGCAGAGGTAGGCACCGTGGCGGAGAATTTCAGTGGGGAGAACGTCGTTCGTGACTAGCATCGCGGGACATTGTGTCGATCACGCAACGACAACGCTTCGACCGCGATCGAAGCATACCGGTCTTGATATAGTCCCGTCCCTCCGAATGAACGAAGAAATCCAACTGACTCCCGCATCCCTCGATGCGATGCTGAAACCCTACGCCGAATCGCAGCGTGGGCGCAGCATCTTCCAGCTCGTCAACTCCTTCGCGCTGTACATCGCCGCGTGGTTCCTCACGCTCTGGCTCGTCAGCGTCTCGTACTGGCTCGCGCTGCCCGCAGCATTCCTGTCGGCCTCGCTGCTGATCCGCCTCTTCATCATCTTTCATGATTGCGGACACGGCTCGTTCTTCCGCTCGCGCCGCGCGAACGGCGTGATCGGCGCGATCGTCGGCGTCATGACGCTCACGCCGTATCAGGCGTGGCGCCGCCGGCATGCGGCCCATCACGCCGCAACCGGCAATCTCGACGTCGAAGACCGCAGCCTCGGTACGATCAACACGCTCACCGTCAACGAATACCGCGCTCTCTCTCCGGGGCGCAGGTTTCTCTATCGCGTCTATCGCCACCCGTTCGTGATCCTCGGCATCGGCGCGCTGTTTCACTTCATCGTCTCGCAGCGCTTTCCGCAGCCGGTGCCGATGTCGTGGCGCCACATCGAGCGCCGCAGCGTGTGGTGGACGAACGTCGGCATCGTGCTCAGCGTCACCGCCGCAGTGTTCCTCTTCGGCTGGAAGAACTTCCTTCTCGTGCAGATCCCGATCACGTGCATCTCGAGCGCGATGGGCATGTGGCTCTTCTTCGTGCAGCACCAGTTCGACAACGCGTACTGGGAGCACACGCCGCCGTGGAACTATCACGACGCGTCGCTGTACGGCAGCTCGCACTACGACCTGCATCCGGTCCTGCACTGGTTCACCGGCAACATCGGCTTCCATCACGTGCACCATCTGAACAGCAGGATTCCGAACTACCGGCTGAAGGAATGCCTGGATTCGAATCCGCCGCTGCAGGTTGCGCCGAAGCTGCGTCTGTTCGAGAGCCTGCGCTGCGCGACGCTGGCGTTGTGGGATGAAGAGCGGCGTACGCTCGTGTCGTTCCGCAACGCGTAGCATCCCGCTACGATGACGGCGTGCGCGCCGTCGATTCGAATCTGTTCGTGCTCTCCGCGGAGCTCGATCACGAGCTCGACGACTATCGCGCGCGCATTCCGGCGCTGCACAAGACCGATGCGATCGAATTTCGCGCGCCGGTCACGATCTTCATCGGCGAGAACGGCTCCGGCAAGTCGACGCTGATCGAAGCGATCGCGATCGCCGCCGGCTTCAATCCTGAAGGCGGCTCGAAGAATTTTCTGTTCGAGACCACGCGCCGCGACTCCGAGCTCGATCCACTCGTGCATCTCATCCGCGCACCGCGGCGTCCGTCGGACGGCTACATCCTCCGCGCCGAAAGTTTCTTCAACGTCGCCACCGAAATCGACCGCCTCGGCGTCACCCGCGGCTACGGAGGCCAATCGCTGCACGAGCAATCGCACGGCGAAGCGTTCATGGCGCTCCTGCTCAATCGCTTCCTCGGCGACGGCCTCTACGTGCTCGACGAGCCCGAAGCCGCGCTCTCCCCGATGCGCCAGCTCTCGATGCTCGCCCGCATCCACGACCTCGTGCGCGGCGGCTCGCAATTCGTCATCGCCACGCATTCGCCGATTCTCATGGCGTATCCGAACGCGACGCTGTTGCTGATGGAGCGCGACATTCGCGAAGTCGCGTACGAAGAGACCGAGCACTACACCGTGATGCGCGATTTTCTCAATCACCGCGAGGTGATGTTGCGGGAGTTGTTCTCAACGTAAGGCCCCGGGAGCCCATTCGTGGGCCTCGGTTGCCCATTCGTGGGCATCGCGTGCCCATTCGTGGGCCTCGGTTGCCCATTCATGGGCATCGGAGGCCCTATTCATGGGGACGTAGGACCGGCTCTCAGCCGGTCCGGGCCGCCTGAGAGGCGGCCCTACGTGATCAACCCGCCGCCGCGTCCGTAATCTCCAGCGCGCGATCGATGATCGCAAATGCGTCGCGCAGCTGTGTCTCCGTGATGCAGAGCGGCGGGTTGGTGAAGAGATTGTTCCAGTTCACGAATGCGTACATGCCCTGTTCGCGCAGGTACGCGCCGAGTTTCTGCATTTCGGGGCTCGTGCCGTTGAAGGGCGCCATCGGTTCTTTCGTCTCGCGATTGCGCACGAGCTCGAGCACGCCGAAGAGGCCGATCGAACGGACGTCGCCGACGGACGGATGCTTTGCCTTCATCTCCGCGTGCAGGTCCGCGAGCACGCGGCCCATGCGTTGCGTGTGGCCCATCGTGTCGTCTTCGATCATCACCTGCATGCACGCTTCGGCTGCGGCGAGGCTCATCGGATGCGCGTTGTACGTCAGTCCGCCGTAAAACACGTTGCGATCGAAGTAGCTCGCGATGCGATCGCTGATCGCGACCGCGCCGAGCGGCAGATACGCGGACGTGAGTCCCTTCGCCATCGTGATCATGTCGGGGATCACGTTCCAGTGATCGACGGCGAACCAGCGACCGGTGCGCCCGAGGCCGCACATCACTTCGTCGCAGATGAGCAGGATGCCGTGGCGGTCGCAGATCTCGCGCAGACCCTTGATGTAGCCGTCGGGCGGAACGATCAAGCCGTTCGTGCCGGTGACGGTCTCGATGAACATCGCTGCGATCGTGTGCCCGCCTTCGTACGCGATGATCTCGTCAATCTCTTCCAGGCAGCGCTGCGTGAACTGCTCGTCGCTGTCGCCTTCGCGATAGAGATGGCTGCGGTATTTGTACGGATCGAAGAAGCGCACGACGCCCGGCACACCCGGCTCGTTCGCCCAGCGGCGCGGATCGCCGGTGAGCGAAATCGCGCCGGCAGTCGCGCCGTGATACGCGCGATAGCGGGCCATGATCTTCTGCCGTCCGGTGACCATGCGCGCGATGCGGATCGCGTTTTCGTTCGCCTCGGCGCCGCCGAGGGTGAAGAAAAAGCGATTCAGATCGCCGGGGGTGTAATCGGCGAGGAGCTTGCCGACGCGCGCGCGCACGGGACTGGCCATGCCCGGACCCGCGTACGCGAGCTCCTCGGCCTGACGCTTGATCGCATCGATCACGCGCTTCTCGCCGTGGCCGATGTTCACACACATCAGCTGCGAGTTCATGTCGATGTAGCGCTTGCCGTCGGCGTCCCAGAAGTAGATGCCTTCGCCGCGCACCATCGGAATCGGGTTCACGCTTCCCTGCGCAGACCACGAAAAAATCGTGTGGCGCTTGGTGAGGGAAACGATTTCTTCCGCGGTCATGGCGCCGATGGCGTCGGTGGTAGTCATGGTCAGCTCCTCGGCGCAATCTTACCGTGGGCAGTGAGCAGTGGGCA
>DATKFO010000529.1:0-7450 GCA_035544355.1 Thermoanaerobaculia bacterium | reverse complement strand
CCTCGATCACCGACAACCGATCACGGATCACTCGTAACAGTTTCCTGCAACTATTTCCCCGCTCATCCGAATACAGCCTCCGAAGCACAAGCCTTGGAGGGTTGAGATGAGCGCACCGAAGCGGAAACGCAAACTGACGATCTTCATCGTCATCGCCGCCGTCGTCGTCGTACTCGGCGGAGTCGCGATGAAGGCGAAGGGTGGGAACAAGAAAGAAGACAAGCCGACGGTCAAGATCGGCAAGGCTGAAGTCGCCGATGTGCAGGTCAAGGTGACGGAAGTCGGCACGGTCGAGCCCGAAGTGAAAGTCGACGTGAAGTCGGCGATCTCGGGCAAGGTCGTCGAGATCCTCCATCGCGACGGCGACGTCGTGCGCCGCGGCGACGTGCTCGCGCGCGTCGAGCCTGATCTCAACCAGGCGCAGTCGCTCGCAGAGACGAAGAACCAGCTCGCATCGACCGAGATCCGCTACGAAGAAGCGCAGAAAAACTACGAAGCGGACAACAAGCTCTTCATGCAGGGCCTGCTCGCCGACAAGAGCCACCGCGATACGACGTCCAACTATCTCGCCGCGAAGCAGGAGTACGAGAAGGCGCGCGAGAAATACGTGCTCGTCGAAAAGAGCGGCATCCCCATCGGCCAGTCCGCGCAGAGCTTCACCGGCTCGAACGTCGTCGCTCCGATGGACGGCGTCGTGCTCACGAAGAACATCGAGATCGGCGAGTCGATCACCTCGGGCGTCTCATCCTTCAACGCCGGCACCGTGATGTTCAGCGTCGCCGATGTCTCGAAGATGATCGTCAAAGCGGGCGTGAACGAAGTCGACATCGGCAAGATCCGCGTCGGCATGCCGGCGAAGGTCACGCTCGATGCCTATCCGAAAGTTGCATTCCACGGCCGCATCGATCGCATCGCACCCGCGGTCCGCATCGACGACAAAGTGCGCGTGTTCGACGTCGAGGTTCGCCTCGACGCGCAGGGCCGCGAGCTCCGCTCCGGCATGACCGCGAATATCGAAGTGGTCGGCGAGCGGAAAGACAAGGTATTGACCGTTCCGGTCGAGGCTGTGTTCCAGCGTGATGAAGGCGAAGTGGTCTACGTGAAGAAGGCCGCGCCGAAAGTCGCAGATGCTGAAGCGACTGCTGAGCCAAAGAAGGACGAAGCGAAAGACGGCGAGAAGAAAGAAGACAAGGACGCGTGGATGCGCCAGTTCGACCGCCGCACCGTCGTCACCGGCCTCGCCGACAACGCGCATGTTCAAATCGTGTCGGGCCTCAAAGCGGGCGAAGAAGTCGCGCTCGAAGATCCGACGCTGCCCGCCGGCGCCAAGAAAGACGACAACGACGACTGATCCGCGGAACTCCTAAGAGCTAAGAGCCAGGAGCTAACAGCCATGAGCGCAATATTCAAATTCGAGGAGTGGCGTACGAGCGAGCCGAACGAAGCTGCACTGCCGAAGCCGCGTAAAGTCACCAGCAAAGCCCTGATCCAGCTCGAGAACATCCGCAAGGTGTACGACTCCGGCGAGAACGCGGTGGAGGCGTTGCGCGGCGTCGATGTGAAGATCGGGAGCGGTGAGTTCGTCTCGATCATCGGCCCGTCGGGCTCCGGCAAGTCGACGCTGATGCACATTCTTGGCTGCCTCGACTCCCCGACCGAAGGACGTTACTGGCTCGACGGCGAAGACGTCGCGGAGATGTCGCCGCGTCAGCTCGCGCGCATCCGTAATCAGAAAATCGGCTTCGTCTTCCAGACCTTCAACCTTCTCCCCCGCGCGACGATCTGGAAGAACGTCGAGCTGCCGCTGCTCTACGCCGGCATCAGCCGCGACGAGCGCCGCGAGCGCGCGATGGAAACGCTCCGCCGCGTCGGTCTCGACAAGCGCGCGAAGCACAAACCGGGCGAGCTCTCCGGCGGTCAGCGCCAGCGCGTCGCCATCGCACGCGCGCTCGTCAACAATCCGTCGCTGATTCTCGCCGATGAGCCGACCGGAAATCTCGATCAGAAAACCGGCTCGGAGATCATCGCGCTCTTCGAAGAATTCGCAGCCAACGGACAGACCATCATCCTCGTCACGCACGACCCCGCGATCGCCGCGCGCACCCAGCGCCGCGTGCGCATCGTCGACGGCTTAATTGCCAGCGAGGAGGACGCGTCGTGATTTTGTTCGAGTCCATCATCGACGGCATCCGCGACATCAAGGATCACTTCGGGCGCACGCTGCTGCAGCTCGTCGGCATCATCCTCGGCGCGGGCTCGATCGTGGCGACATTCTCCCTCTCCGTCGCCGGCAAAGAAGCGTCGATGAAGTTCTACAAAATGAGCGGTGGCATCGAGCGCATCTGGGTCGGCAACAAGCCGACCGGCAAAGTCACTCTCGACGCAAGGGCGCTCGCCTCGCAGGGACTCACGTACGCGGACGCGCTCGCGATCCGCAAAGAAGCGAAAGAAATCGACCTCGTCTCGCCCGCAGCGAACGAGGACATGATCCTGCGCTATCGCAGCCTCGAGAAACCGCGCTCGGTCATGGGCGTCACGCCCGCATATCAGCCGATCACCGACTTCCACGCCGCGCAGGGACGCTTCATCACCGACAACGATCTGATGAGCGCCGCACGCGTTGTCGTCCTCGGCACGGAGCGCGCCACCGAGTTTTTCGGAACGGAGAACCCGCTCGGGAAAACGATGACCATCAACGGCACCGGCTACGAAGTCGTCGGCGTGATGGAAGAGAAGTACTTCAGCTTCGATCAGAAACGGAACGCGCTGCGCTGGATGAATCGCCAGATGTACATCCCGATCACGACCATGATCTCGCGCAACGGCGGCTCGCTGCAGCACGGCAAGATCGCGTTCATGCACGTGCGCATGCGCAACATCAAGCGTCACGTCGAAGCGGTCGATGAAGTGAAGTCCATCCTCACTCGCCAGCACGGTGTCGCGGACTTCGAAGTGTTCTCGCGCGTCGCGAACCTGCGCCGCAACGAAGAGCAGAACAAGATGTACGACATCACGTTCATGGTCTGCGGCATCATCTCGCTGCTTGTCGGCGGGATCGTGGTCATGAACATCCAGCTCGCGAGCTTCAACGAGCGCGTGCGCGAGATCGGCACGCGCAAGGCCGTCGGCGCCGCGGGCTCGCAGATCTTCTTCCAGATGCTCACCGAGTCGCTGCTCGTGTCGCTGCTCGGCGGATTCCTCGGAATCTTCGTCGGCCAGTTCTTCACGAAAGGCATCTCCATGCTCACGCGCAACCCGGCCATCGTGACGCCGTCGACGATCATCAACGCGCTGATCTTCGCCGCCGGAACGGGCTTGTTCTTCGGCATGTACCCGGCGATCCGCGCGTCGCGCCTCAATCCCATCGAAGCGCTGAGGACGGAGTAATCATGCAAATCGGCGAATCCGTACGCACCAGCCTCGAAGAAGTGAAAGCGCATCCGCTGCGCTCGTTCTTCACGCTCGTCGGCATCATTCTCGGCACGCTCGCGCTCGTCGTCGTCATGTCCGTACTCGACGGCGTGCAGGCCGCAGTGTGGAAGGGCATCGACGACCTCGGCTTCGACGGTGTGTTGATCATGTCGAACAAGCAGCCGACCGATCGCGTCGAGCGCGCGAAGGCACACCTCTCGCGCGGCATGCGTGCCGAAGATGCGAAGTGGTTTGGCGATGCGGAGAACATTCGCGCGATTGCGCCCGTCGGCGAAACGCGCGCGGTCGTCACCGCGGGCACGTTCACGCGCCGCGTCGATGTGTACGGAGTCACTCCCGAATACGCGCAGATCAAGAATCGCAAGACGTCGCAGGGTCGCTTCATCACCGAGCGCGATTACCTCGGCAACGCGCCCGTCGTCGTTCTCGGATTCAAGCTCAAACAGCAACTCTTCGGCGGCGAAGACGCCATCGGCCGCCAGATCAACCTCGGCGGACGGCGTCTCACGGTCGTCGGGATCGGCACGAAGTTCAACATGGAATTCGTGAACGACGACGACATGCGCAAGGAGACCGGCGGCGCGTACGTACCGTGGACGCTCTACCGCGACATGTTCGGCCGCGCGAACGCGATCTCGTACATGCTCGCGAAGTCGACGTCGCCGGAGAAGAGCATCGATGCCGAGGATGAGGCTTCGCGGATCTATCACCGGGCGCATAACGGGATCAGCGACGTGCGCATCGACAACGTCGGCAAAGACATGCTCAAAGAGCGCTCGAACATCACGACGATCCTGCGCAACTGGCGCATCGTCTTCTTCTCGATCGCAGGCGTGTCGCTGCTCATCGGCGGCGTCGGCATCTTCTCCGTGCTCAAGATCTCGATCGGCGAGCGCCTCTTCGAGATCGGCCTGCGCAAATCGATGGGCGCGAGCGACGCCGAGATTTTCATGCAGTTCCTGATCGAGTCGGTGACGCTCTCCATCGTCGGCGCGACCGTCGGACTCGGCCTCGGCACGCTGTTCGTGAAAGTGATCTCCGGCTTCTTCCCGGCGGGCTTGCCGGTGTCGATGTTCGGACTCACCGTCGCGAGCGGCTTCGCGATCGCCGTCGGATTGTTCGCCGGCATCTACCCGTCGCTGACCGCGTCGCGCCTCGAGCCGGTGGAAGCGTTGCGTTCGTAGCGTTATCCTCGCGTGCATGCGCACGCTGCTACGAATCGGCCTCGCTCTCGCCGCCGTCATCACCGCCGCCGCGATCGTTTCGTCCCTGACCGTGACGGCGTCCGCGCAACCGCGCCTCACGCCCGAGCAGGAGAAGCAACGCGCCGAGAAGCGCGTCACGTACAAGGTCACCGACGAGATGGTGCGGCACAGCCGCATCCGCGACATTCTTTACTTCGCCGGCACTGCCTACAGCCTCGGCGTGCTGCTGCTCATTCTCGGAACAGGGTGGGCGAGAAAAATGCGCGATGTGGCCGAACGCATCGCGCGATGGCCATACGTCGCAGCGATGCTCTTCATCGCGATGTTCACCATCGTCGACACGCTGCTCGAGTTTCCGCTCGCGTACTACAGCGGATTCGTGCTGCCGCACAAGTTCGACCTTACTGAGCAGACGTTTCCCGCGTGGCTCTGGGACTTCACGAAGGAGCTGCTGATCGGAATCGTGGTCAGCGCCGTGCTCGGCGGGCTCGTGCTGCTCGCGATGCGCAGGATCCGCCGGTGGTGGCTCGTCGTCTGGATCGCATCGATCCCGATCCTCATTCTGATCGTCGTCGTCGTGCCGGTCTTCATCGACCCGATGTTCAACAAATTCGAGCCGCTAAAGGACCAGGTGCTCAAACAGCGACTGCTCGATCTCGCGTCGAAAGCGGGCATCGAAGGCAGCCGCGTCTACGAAGTCGACAAATCGAAGCAGACGAAGACCATGAACGCATACGTCACCGGCATCGGCCCGACGAAGCGCATCGTGTTGTGGGACACCATCCTCGCGAAGATGAACCACGACGAGCTCATCGCCGTCATGGGTCACGAGATGGGGCACTACGTTCTGAAGCACATGTGGAAGGGGCTCGCCTTCGGCTTCGTCGTCTCGTTCTTCGTGCTGCTCATCGGCCAGAAGTTCTACGAACGCGGCATCGGACGTTTCGGCATTCGCGCGCCGGGCGATCCCGCGTCGTGGCCGTGGTTCCTCGTCGTAGTAAGTGTCCTGTTCTTTTTCCTCACTCCGGTCCTGTCCGGCTACTCACGTTGGCAGGAACATCAGTCGGACATCTTTTCTCTCGAGCTGACTCACGACAACGTTTCGCTCGCGAGCGCATTTGTGAAGCTGACCGAAGATTCGAAGCAGAACCCGAAACCGCCCGCATTCATCGAGTTCTGGCGCTACAGCCATCCGTCGATCGCCCGGCGCGTCGAGTTCGCGCTGAACTACAAGCCGTGGGAGAAAGGCGAGCCGAATCAGTTGTGGAAAGGGAAGTGACGTGAACGAATACACCGCAACCGTGCGCTGGCAGCGCGACGGCGCGAAATTCGCCGACAACCGCTACGCCCGCGATCACGAGTGGCAGTTCGACGGCGGCACGAGCGTGCCCGCATCCGCATCGCCGGCACACGTACCATCCGGCTGCGCGCGCGCGGATGCCGTCGATCCCGAGGAGGCGTTCGTCGCCTCACTGTCGAGCTGCCACATGTTGTGGTTCCTCTCGATCGCCGCCAAGCGCGGCTTCGTCGTCGAGTCCTACGCCGACCACGCCGTCGGCGTGATGGAGAAAAACGAAAACGGCAAACTCGCCATCACGCGTGTGACGTTGAACCCAAACGTCCAGTTCGCCGAGCGCACGCCCACGCGTGAGGAACACGAAGTGCTCCACCACCGCGCACACGAAGAATGCTTCCTCGCCAATTCCGTGAAGACGGTGGTGGAGGTGGTGCTAAATTAATAGCGATGGCGACGAAGACGAAGGCGCGGAAGCGCACGCGAAAGTGGCCGAAGATCAAGATCGAGCCGGCGACGGCGTCGGAGATCCTGGCGGATCACAACATCACTGCTGCTGAAATGCGCCGTGTGCGACGCATCGTAGCTGCGGTCCGCGCGAGTGAGGCAAAAGCAGAACCTCGCCGTAAAGTCAGACGCGCGGTCGCGAAGTAGTCGTGCATGCCGCCTGAGGTAAAGCGCGTCTTCCTGAATGTACCGTTCGACCGCGCATACGAACCGCTGTTTGTCGCGCTCGTCGGGACGCTCGTTTTTCTCGAACAGAACCCGCACTGCGTGCTTGAGATCCCGGAGACCGGCGAAGGCCGTCTCGTTCGCATTTTCGAGTTGATGCGTGCGTGCCGTACGTCGATTCACGACGTCAGCCGTGTCGGGACTCCCGTTCGATTCAACATGCCGTTCGAGCTCGGCCTCGCGTGCGGAATGAAGCTCTCCAATCCCGGCGATCACGAAGTGCTCGTTTTTGACAAGAAGCCGTACAGAATCGATCGAACGCTGAGCGACTACAAGGGACGCGATCCGCTCATCCATCACAATCGGCCGGCGGGTGTCGTCGCGTGTCTTCTCGATGTGTTCGAGGCCGGGCCGTCGATTTCCGCCGCTCTCATTCGACGAAGCCTCGAAATGCTCGCGAAAACGATGCAGAACCTCAAGCGCGAGCTTGCGGTGAATTCCCTCTTTCGTCCTGCTCTGTTTCGGTTTCTTCTCAGCGCCGCAACCGATATCGGCATCAATGAAGGGCTGATTCGGCGCTGATTACACCGACGGTCGGGCAACGTCGATTCTCACTGCCACTTCACGACCCATTCGCAATTCGCCTCTCCCTTCGCGAAGCAGCGCGTCTGCTCGACGCTCACTTGCTTCACGCCGGTGAGCTGCGCGAGCCGCTCGATCCAGCCGGTGATGCGCGAACAGCCCGCGGTCTCCGACGGAAAATTCACGAGGCGGATGCGCGCGCCGGTTGCGGATTGATCTTCGATGCGCAGCTCGCCGCGGTTGTAGAGCGAGCTCCACATCTGCG
>DATKFO010000528.1:0-4426 GCA_035544355.1 Thermoanaerobaculia bacterium | reverse complement strand
ACGGCCGACGGCTACGCGAAAGTCCTCGACTTCGGGCTCGCGAAGATGGTCAGCACACTCGTCGACGAGACGAAGGAAGACTCCGACACCGCGCGCTTTCAAACGCAGCAGGGAATCGTCATCGGCACCATCGGATACATGTCGCCGGAACAGGTGCAGGGAAAACCGATCGACCATCGCTCCGACATCTTTTCGTTCGGCTGCATCGTCTACGAGATCCTCACCGGGCAGCGTCCGTTCGAAGCGCAGGGAATCATCGACACGCTACACCTCATCATTCACGCGACGCAGGCGCCGCTGCCGGCGAGCACCGGCCCCGATCTGCAGCGCATCGTGAATCGCTGTCTCGCGAAAGAGCCGGCCGCACGTTTCTCGACGATGCGCGAAGTCGCCGTCGCGTTGCGCGATGCTGCGTTCGACTGGGACGGCCGCGTGCGCGCCTCGAGCCGCAAAGTGCGTGCGGTCTCAACCTCGCCGCTCACGTCGCGAACGAAATCGATCGCGGTGATGCCGTTCGCGAATCTCAGCAACGATCCCGAAATGGAGTACCTCTCCGACGGCTTGACCGAGAGCATCATCCACGCGCTCTCACGCGTCGGAAAGCGATTGAAGGTGATGGCGCGTAGCACCGTGTTCGCGTACAAATCGAGCGAGTACTCGCCGCAACAGCTCGGCGTGGAGCTCAACGTGACCGCGATCGTCACCGGACGCGTGCAGCGACTCGGCAACACGCTGACCGTCGGCGTCGAGCTCGTGAGCACGAAAGACGGCTCGCAAATCTGGGGCGACAGGTTCCGCAAACCGTTCGCCGACATCTTCGACGTTCACGACGCGATCGCGACGCACATCTCCGATCAGTTGAAACTGAAGCTCTCGACGGGAGAGAGGCGGCGGCTCGCGCATCGTCCGACGCGCAAGAGCGAAGCGTTCGAGCTCTATCTCAAAGGACGCTACTCCGCGAACAAACGAACGATCGAAGGCGTGCGCCGCGCGATGCAGCACTTCGAGCGCGCGATCGAGCTCGATCCCGAGTACGCGCTCGCGCACGTCGGTCTCGCCGACTGCTACACGATTCTCCTCGGACGATTTCTCGCGCCTCCCGAAGAATGCAGCGCGCGAATCGAAGAAGCCTCACGCCGCGCGATCGAGCTCGATCCGCTGCTCGCCGAGCCGCACACCACGCTCGGCAGTCTCGAGGCGTATTACAAATGGAATTGGCTCGAAGCCGATCGCGAGTTTCGTCAGGCGATCTATCACGACCCGAGCTATGCGACCGCGCATCACTGGTTCTCGATTTTTCTCACGTGGATGGAGCGGTTCGAAGATGCGCAGCGTGAGGCGAAGATCGCCGCCGAGCTCGAGCCGCTTTCGTTGCTGCTCAACACGAATTACGCCGACGTTCTCTACTTCTCCGGCCGCTACGACGAAGCGCTGACGCAGTGCAAGAAAGTCCTCGAGCTCGAGCCGCGCTACTTCCTCGGAAATCTCCTGCTCTCGCGTCTTCTCGCGACGATCGGCGCCTACGACTACGCGCTCGAAGCGGTCAAGACCGCGATCGCCGCGGAGGGCCGTTATCCGGAGCTCCTCGCGTCGCAGGGTTACATCTACGGACTCATGGGCGAGCTCGACTCCGCGCGCACGATCCTGAGCGAGCTCGAAGAGCTGAGCCGCACGAAATTCGTCGCGCCGGTCTTCCTCGCCGAGGTCCATCTCGGCCTGGGCAACTTCGACGACGCGCTGACGCAGCTCGAAGCGTTCTTTCGCATTCGCGGCGAGCTCGGCGAGATCCTCGTCGGTCCGCGTTTCGCGCCGATCCGCAAAGACCCGCGGTTCGCGGCGATGCTCGAGCGCGTGAGCTTTCCGGAGCGACTCACGTTGCCGGAGTCGATCCGCTTCGAGCCGACCGTGCAGATTTGAGGGGGGCCACACTAAATGTTTACGCGGTAGCGTTTTCTGATCAAGTTGGATCTATTTCGATCTACTTTGAGCTAGAATATGCATGAAAAGTAACGTATGGATCAACCGATCGACACGAAGAGTCGCAGAAAGAAAGAAGCCGGCCGGAAGAAACAAGGTGTTCTTCACGGCTACTTTTTGTGGCTGTTTGAAAACTATGGCCAAAGTTACGGCGTGTCCGAAGGCACTACTTTGGAATTGATCGTAACGGATTGGGCGAAAGCACGAGAAGAAGAGCTTGCCAAACTTGGCCTATCGGTGAAGGACTATCGGAGAGTGACTGGCGGAGGCGACGTCGTCGATTTCCAAGACCATCGGGTCACGAAAGACGGCGGCTAACCTCTACGCATCGAAGATCTTTCGGCTTTCGAACGAAACCTAATAAGCTCACCGCTTTATGCGGTACGGGAAGGACAGGCGAATGCGAACGATGGTTGATCTTGCCCAGCTAATCGTGGCGTCGTGGGTAATCGCAAACGCGGACGAATCCTCAACGATCCCAACTTCTGAAGGAGTGATCGACCGTGCGCTTAAAGCGGCTGCGGACGATCCTACGTTTCCGGGATGGGCTCGCGAAATGCTGCACTTCGTTAACTCACGTTTCGGTCTGCAATGTGTAGAGTCCGAAGCCATTCTTCAGGCGGCCGGCAAAGCAAAGTTAACGTCGGATCCAAACCCGACCTACACTCGTACGGAGATCACCGCAACGCCGCGTGTCGCACGATATCTACTTTCACGACTGAGTGTCTCTCTCGAAGAAGCGCGGGAGATCGGTCTCGCTCTCAAGCGAGGTGGATCACCCGCGACTGAGTCGGTTATGGCAGCCGCGATGTAGCCGGAGCTTCCTCTTGTCGGCGATCAATGGTGACCTTCTTCGCCGTACACTCAAAGTTAGAGCTGCACTGCTTTGGCAGGAAATCGATGGTCTTTCGCGCGCATGGATTTCTCCCGCGCTAGATCGTGTCGCGAGCGTACGACACCCTAAGCTCTTCCCTAAAACGATTAACGATCCGGTTTGGGGAAGTATCGATATCTATCCATGGGAAGCTCTATTACTAGATTCGCCTCTCATTCAACGGCTCCGTGGAATCAAGCAGCTCGCGATGGCTCATCATGTCTATCCGGGGGCCACGCACACCAGACATTCGCACAGTCTAGGAGTCGTTCAGGCGGCCGAGGAAATGATGCGCGCTGTCGAGCGAAATGCTCGCCACCGCCGTGCATTCGGTATGGACCGGGACGAGCAAATACCCGAGATAACAGATTCCGACCGGTACGTAATCAGACTTGCGGGTTTACTTCATGACATTGGCCATGGCCCGTACAGTCACGCAACAGAACCGCTGGCGCGTTCACGACATTCAGCAGCTTTCGATGCTGTCGACGAAGTGTTGCGAGAAACGTTTCCCGAAACGACGACGATCCAGACTTCTGAAGCGATCGCAGTGCTTCTTATTCTCAGTGATGCGATGCGCGAGTTTCTGGCCGACAGGCGGACGCTGTTGCCAGTTACACATCCCGATCCGGCCGTATCGATAGTAGCGCGGCTGCTTGGCTCTTCCGCTGAAGTGTCGGCTGGGTATCTCTCGAACATCATCAGCGGTCCTCTCGACGCCGACAAGCTCGACTATATGGCACGGGATAGCCACCACTCGGGGCTTCCGCTGGGCCTCGACTTGGATCGCCTGATCTCAAAACTTGAAGTCATCGTCGTAACGGAACAAAACGCGCCCACGGATGAACTGGGTGATGAGGTACGGCGATCTCCTCGACGCCGTTTATACCTTCTAGGGATTTCACTGTCAGGCCTAGCAGCGTACGAGCAGATGATCATCGCGCGCGTATTCCTGTACGATCGCCTCTACTACCATCACAAAATTCGCGCAGCCGAGGCAATGCTCCGGCGCCTATACATGAGCAGCGTCGGCGCGGACCAACAGGCCGGCACGCTGACTAACCTCATGACCGAAACGGACGAGAGCCTGATTGCTGCGTTGCGTGTCATCAACGAAAATGGTCAACTACCATCGCGAACGCTTAAGACGTCGTTCGAGTCACGAGAAATCTATCGCCGTTCTCTTGCCTTCGCCGAACGTTTCGTCGGTGGCGTGTCTGGGCTTGCTCCGGTCGAACAAGACGAAACTCGAACAATGATCTGGAACAGCGCACTTGCATCGCTTTCTTCTGAGGCAGAGGCTGAAGCCACGGCAACGCGGATATATGAACTTGCACGAGAGCTGTTGAGGCATACAGCAGGCTCTCAGGAAATCCGGCCGGAACATGTGATCATTGATGTTCCGCCGGATGCGGTGGTTCCTCGCTCATCTCGTATTCTGGCAAGAGCCGAAGGCGGTGAGCTACAGACACCGAACCTGTACTTCAATCCCGAGCGGTGGTCAGGCGCATACCGCAAACAGAAGCACCTAGGCTACGTTTACGCGCATGAAAGCGTTGCGGAAGTGGTTGCGTT
>DATKFO010000527.1:0-4118 GCA_035544355.1 Thermoanaerobaculia bacterium | reverse complement strand
GGAACGTAGGACATGCTCTCAGCTTGTCCTGCGCGTGCCACGTGCGCGGGAGTTGCGGGCTGGCGACGAAAGCACGATTTGCGCGAGGGGCGTGCCGCCTGGAGAGGCGGCCCTACGTTACGCTGGCGTTTCGCGAGCCTTGCACGAGTGCGAGCACGCGCGAGGGTTCGATCGGTTTGAGGAGATGTTCGTCGAGGCCGGCGGCGCGGGAGCGTTCGCGATCTTCGGGTTGGCCGTAGCCGGTCACTGCGACGATCAGCGCTTCTGCGCATTGCGGGAGTTTGCGGAGGGCTTCGGCGACGGCGTAGCCGTCCATGCCGGGCAATCCGATGTCCAACAACACGATCTCCGGCGAGAATCGCGCAGCCTCGGCGATCGCGCGCGGGCCATCGCTCGCGGTGCGGACTTCGTGGCCGCTCTCCGCAAGCAGCATCATGAGCGCGTCGCGTGCGTCGGCGTTGTCGTCGACGACGAGGATGCGGCGCGATCCTTCGCCGGGCGCTGCGACGCGTGGGGTTTCTTCGACGACTAGAGGTGCCGAGGAAAGAGGCACGCGCACGATGAATTCGCTGCCGCAGCCGGTGCCGGTGCTCATCGCTTCGACGCTGCCGGCGTGGAGCTCGACGAGTCTTCGCACGAGGGTGAGGCCGACGCCGAGGCCGCCTTGCGGGCGGTCGAGCGGCGGCGGACCTTGCACGAAGACTTCGAATACGTGCGCGAGCACGTCGGCGCTCATGCCTTCGCCGCTGTCGCGCACGCGCAGCGTGAGCATGCTGTCCTCGACATCCGCCGCGATGTCGATGCGCCCTTCGTCAGGCGTGAATTTCGCGGCGTTGTGCAGCAGGTTCGCGATGATTTGGGTGAAGCGCATGCGATCGACGTCGAGCCAAATCAGTTCCGAAGGTAAATCGATCGTGAGTTGCTGGCGGCGCGCGGCGATGTAGTGCCGCCACGTGTCGACCGCGGGCACGAGCACGTCGCTGAGCGTGACGCGGCGGCGATCGAGCCGCACGGAGCCGCGCGTGATGCGCGAGACGTCGAGCAGATCGTCGACGAGTCGGTTGAGATGCTGCGATTGCCGATGAATGATTTCCCGCGCGCGCTCGGCGAGTGTGGCGTCGCCGCGTCCGAGGAGCTCGACGGCGTGCAGGATGGGCGCGAGCGGATTGCGCAGTTCGTGGCCGAGCATGGCCAGGAATTCATCCTTGCGCCGCACGTGCAGGCGCAGCTCTTCTTCGAGCTGCTTCTGTTGCGTGACGTCGGTGCCGATGCCGATCATGCGCACCGCGTTGCCGTGTTCGTCTTCGACGATCTGGCCGCGCGCGCTCGTCCAGCGCGTCACGCCGTCGGCGGCGGCGATGCGGAAATCCGCTTCGTACGGCACCTTCGTTTCGACGCATTTTCGGATCTCGGCTTCGACGCGTTCCACGTCTTCCGGATGGATGAGTTTTCGGAAGGCCTCATAGGTGCCGGCGAAGCCGCCGCGCGGCAAACCGTGCAGCGGCTCGAGCGCGTCGGACCAGAGCACTTCGCCGGTCCGGATGTTCCAGTCCCACACGCCGGTGCGTGCGGCGGACATCGCCATGAGCAAACGCCGCTCGCTGACTTCGGCGTGTTGCTGCGCGTTGCGATTCTGCGTTGCGATCGCGCCGAGAAGCAGGCCGGTCGCGGCGGCGACGGCCATGAAGAGCTGGAGCAGGACGAGTCCCGATTCGGGTCCGGCGCCGGCGAACGGTCCGCGTCCGAGCTGCGTGCCCCAGACGGCGATCGAGTTGACGATGACCGCGACCGTGGCTGTGCCGACAGGACCGAATCGCAGCGCGGCCCAGATGAGAAACGGGAAGACGACGTATTCGGTGGCGGCGAGCTGTCCGAGGTTGATGAATGCGACCGTGCTCGCGGCTGCGGACGATGCGAGGAGCGCGCAGCCTTCGACGATCGCGCCGCGGCGGCGCGGGATGCGATCGCCGCTGCTCCAGACGAGCAGCAGCGGCGCGACGATCAATCCGCCGAGCGCGTCGCCGAGCCACCAGACGGACCAGAGCGCTGGGAGCGCGCTGACGGGTTGCACGCCGCCGATGCCGAGACATGCGACGCCGATCGAGGCGCTGAGGATGGGCATCAGTGCGACGGCGGCGATGAGCGCGATGACGTCGCGCGCGCGTGCGAGTCGCGAATCGAAGGCGAAGCGGCGGAGGAGCATTGCGCCGCCGAGCGCTTCGAGTGTGTTGCCGCATGCGATGCCGCCCGCGACCCACAGCGGCTCGCCGGCGGTGGCGTTCGCGAAGAACGCGCCGAGGAGGATGCCGGGGACGCTGCGCCATCCGAGCAGGAGGACGGCGGCGAGTGCGAAGCCGGTCGGCGGCCAGACGGACGTGACCTGCGCCGCGCGAAACGCGAGCGCGAGTCCGAGCTTCGCGCACGCGACGTAGAGGATGGCTACGCCGAGGACGAGCAACGCGTCGCGCGAGAGGCGGCGGATGGAGGACACGATGGGGGAGAGTGTACTGGAGGGGTAGGACCGGCTGAGAGCCGGTCCTACGTTTTGTTTACGCTTTGCTGCCGATGGCGAGCGTTTGCTCCTTGCCGTCTGCGTCTTTGTACGTGACGGTTGCGGCGCGGCCGACGTTCGCGGATGTGATTTGTGTCAGCGCGTTGCCGATCGCGCGCGCGTAGAGCACTTGCGAGAAGTAGTCGTAGAGGTTGCGGAAGATGTTCGCGTTCTCGGTGTGCGGGAGGCTGCCGGGCGCGATTGCTTGCGCGAGGCTTGCCATTCCGTTCGACCACTTCGTGTAGTGCGCGGCGATGTCGGGATGGACTTCGATCAGTCTTCGCAGGTTGAAGAGCTGATCGAGTTTTCCGTCGCGCTCCGACATCGCGAAATCGACGGCTTTCACCGCGTCCTTCACGAATGCGTACGCAGTCTGCGAATCCTTTCCGTTCAACACCGCGGCCCACGCGGGCGCGTACAACGTACGGCGAATTTTCCATGCGCGCCGCGCGGCGTCGGTCGACCACGGCATCGCAGCTGCGAGCGCGCGTCCCATCACGAGCGGATTGCGATGGCCGGCGATCGGTGCGATGAGGCCGAGCGTGGCCTTGTCGAATGTCAGCTCGAAACGTGCGGTGGCTTTGCCCTCGATGCTCGACAACTTCTCTCGCACGTCGTCCGCATCATCGTCGGCGACGATCGACCAGAGCGATGCGTTGTCGAGGAGCGTGGCGATCACGTCCTCATTCAGCGTCTGCTCCGTCATCTCCATCGAGAGCGTGATGCCGTAGTCAAAGTTGGAGGTCTTCGGATCCGCGACGTACTCCGACATCTCCGCGCGGAAGTCGAACGCGAGCGGCTTGATCTTCCACACGCCGTCGCCTCCGAATTTGCGCGCGCCGACGTAGCTGATCATCGATCGCGATTTGTCGCGCGAGTGACGCGTGCGAACGGTGAGCTCGCTCTGGTCCTGATCGCCGATCGTGAACCACTTGCCGATGCCGAGCGAGAAGCCGAACGAGCGCTTGCGGACGACGGTTGTCTCGTCGAGATATTTCGTCAGCACGATCGATGAATCATCGAGCAGCGGCTGCACGTTTTGCGCGACGAGCGACGGATGCAGCGCGGTCAGCTGCGTGTCGGTGATCGGCGCTTCGACGATGAACTTCGACGACTCGACGCGCGAGTATTCGTACTTCCACGACGCGCCGATCTCCAGCTCCGCGACGGTCTTGATCTTCGTCTCGAGTTTTTTCTGCAGATCGTCGAGCGCCTTCTTCGCGGCGTCGCCGGCATTTGCGGAATCGGGATCGATGCCGAGGGCTTTGAGGACTTTCTTTTCATCGTCGGAGAGCTGGACGTTGCCTGCCTTGGCGATGATCGCGTTGACGGCGTCGAGCGGCTTGGTCAGGTAGCCCTCGAGGAAATCCGTCGCGGCCTTTGTTGCCGCATCGGGATCGCTGAATTTCGCGGTGACGCCGAAGCCGAGCGTCGCGGCCGTGCCGCGGCTCGATGCTTTCTTCACGCCGGTGTGCAACTGGCCGGCGGTGTCACGCCAGAACACGAGCACGAAGTCGTCGGTGAGCGTGACTTCGAACTTCGCGTTCGCGCCCACTTCGATGTCGAT
>DATKFO010000526.1:0-5812 GCA_035544355.1 Thermoanaerobaculia bacterium | reverse complement strand
GCCTGGAACACGCTCGGCGCGGTTTTCTCTTCGCTCACGCGATCGACGTTGAGCTCGAACTTCTCGACGATCGGGTCGCCGTCGGCGATCGTGCGCGTGACGGTCACGAGCTGGCGCAGCGGGATGCCTTTGCCGCCGAAGCGCTTCGCCACGCTCTCATCGATTGACGCGAAGCCTGACTTGAGGCCGAAGTGCAATCCGTACGGCAGGGCGGTGACGCCTTTGCTCTCCATCATCCACGTCGTTGCTTCGACGACGACGTGCGCTTTCAACTTCTCGCCTTCGATGTTCATGTCGATCGTGTAGTCCATCGACGTCGTGTACTTCGTCGTCGGCTGGCCGGCGATCACTTCGCTTGCTTCCTCGGCGCGCGTGTTCTTCACCCAGCCGTGCGAGTTCGCCGTTTGTCCCGGTGCTTTCCACGTCGAGAGCGGTCCCGACATCGATCCCGTACGGCGCATGAACCACGTGCGCTGGCGATGATCGATGACGATGAGATTCTGTCCGCCGTCGCGCGAGATGATCGTGATCTGCGGATTGAACACGGGATGCGCTCCATTGAGCACGTCGTAGCGCGCGTTCGCGCCGTCGATGAGCGCGCGTCCGCGAAATTGATACGACGCCGTGCTCGACGTGCGCGTCTCGAACTCGAGCGCGACGCCCGCCCACGCTTGCGAAACGGTGAACATCAGGACGAGCGGCAAGCGCGCGCGCAACGCGGCGACTATCATGATTCGCATGATCGCGCGGATCTCGCTCATTCTCATCGTGACGCTCAGTCTGGGCTCGCCGCTCCTCGCACAGCAGCAACAATTCGGTGAAAGCGTCGAAGTCCGCATCCTCAACGTCGACGTGATGGTCACGGATCGCAACGGCAATCCGATCCCCGGACTGACGCGCGACGACTTCGAGCTCTACGAAAACGGCACGAAGCGCGACATCTCGAATTTCTTCGAAGTGAATGAGCTCGCGACGGCTGGTGCCGCCGCTACGGCGCCGAGCGTTGCCATTCCGCGACGCCATTTCGTCCTCTTCGTCGACAACACCGCGATCCAGCCGGGCAATCGCGGCCGGTTGCTGCCGGAGCTCAAGGCATTCGTGGTGAAGGCGATGCGTCCCGGCGACGACGTCGCGGTCTACACGTGGAATCCCGGCGTGCGCACGGAAGTCGAGTCGACGACGGAGCGCGCGAGCGCGGAGAAAGCGCTCGACGCAATCGCGAAGCAAGTAACCTCGGGCTCGCAGATGCGCACGCGCCGCGAGCGCATCGAAACCGAGCTGCGCGACATGGTCGGCGACTACGCCGGCTCCGGCGGACTCGGAAATGCGCGGCAGGATCCGTCCGATCCCGCGCCCGATCCGACGCTGCGCGATCCAAACAGTCAGATGCGCGCGGCGTCGCACGGCGAGAAGCCGCCGTACGATCGCGCGGCCGCCGCGGCGCGCTCGTATGCCGAAAATCTGATGACTGACCTGCGGCAGAAGGTCGAGGCGATGAAGAGCGTGATCGCCGCGCTGAACGGACTCGAAGGGAAGAAATTCTTCGTCTTCGTCACCGAGTCGTTCTCGATGGCGCCCGCGCGCGAAGTCTTCGAAGTGCTCGACTCGATCAAGGAAGATTTCTCGAACGGCAAATATGCGAATCCGCGCACGATGGCGATGCAGTTCAACGACGACGCGCTGTTCCGCGAAGTGATCGCCGCCGCGAATGCGAGCGGCGTGACGCTGTATCCCATTTCGTCCGCAGGCTCGTCGAGCGATCTCGCGAGCATCGACGCGTCGTCGGCGCGGCAGCGCGGCGTGAATGCGGTCGTCGGGAAGGGAAGCGATCAGCCGCTGCGCGACCTCGCGGACGCGACGGGCGGCGTCGCCGTCGCCGGCACGAACAATTTCAAGCTCGGTTTCGCGCGCATCCTCACCGATCTCACCACGTTTTATTCACTCGGCTACCGCGCAAGCAGCGACACCAACGCGATGCGCAAGATCGAAGTGAAGGTGCGCAAGCCAGGCTACGTCGTGCGCACGCGCGAGTCGTTCGCGCAGAAAACGCTGCCGACCGAAGTGCGCGATGCCGTCACCGCGAACGCGCTCAAGCCCGCGGAGCAACCGCCCGAGTCGAACGACTTGCAGATCGTCGTCACCGCGGGCGATCCGACGCCGAGCGGCGACGGAGTCACGGTGCCGCTCGAAGTCGCGATCCCACTCGACCTGCTCACGCTCCTGCCGGACGGCGAAAACGTCACGGCCCGCTTCACGATCTACACGTCGTTCTACAGGAACGATGGCTCCATCACGCAAGGCGACAGACGCGAGCAGAAAGTGAAGCTCCCGGTCGAAGCCGACCGCCCCGAGAACGTGCGCCTGCGCCTCAGCGTGTCGTCCGACGCGGCGATCGAAGCGATCTCGATCGGCGTCGTCGACGAGAACTCGAAGGTGAAGGGATTCGCGAAGATCGCGCTGAAGTGACTCCTCGAGGTGTCATTACGAGCTTGTGCCGCTTCGAAAGGGTACGCCGACCCGTGCAGATGCAACTCACCGCGTTCCTGTTAATCAGGATTTAACCTACGCCCCGTACTCTGCCGTTCAACGGAGGTTGAACGTGGACCCAATTCTTCAACTCAGAGTAATGATCGAGGGACTCAGGCCGGATCTCGACACGCATGATTTCGACGGCCGCAAGCGCGACTTGCTGGCGCTCGTCGCTTCCCTCAACAACGGGCACCGGCAGCTCGACCCGACCTCCGCGCACGAGCGTCTCTCGCGCCGCGAGCGCGAAGTCATGAACCGGCTGCTCAACGGCGAACGGCTCAAGGAGATCGCCGCGAAGCTCGACATCAGCGTGAAAACCGTGACGACGCACCGTTCGCGGCTGCTTCGCAAGCTCGGACTCGAGGACAATCTCTCGCTCTATCGCTACGCAGTCCGCAATGGCCTGATGGGTGTCTGATCCATTACGATCGCGCGCATATGCGCGTGATCGTCGGAACGAGCGGCTACAGTTACAAAGAGTGGAAGGGCACCTTTTATCCGGAGGACCTTCCGGCCGCGAAGATGCTCTCCTTCTACGCCCAGCATTTCTCCACCGTAGAGATCAACAACTCCTTCTATCGCATGCCCGATGCGAAGACGGTCGCGAAATGGGCGGGTGAAGTCCCGGACGGTTTCACGTTCGTGCTCAAAGCCCCGCAGCGCATCACGCACCAGAAAAAGCTCATCGACACGAGCGACGACATCCGCCACTTCTTCGAAGTCGCCTCCGAGCTCGGCCCGAAGCTCGGCCCGGTGCTCTTCCAGCTCCCGCCGTTTTCCCGCAAAGACGCGCAAAAGCTCCGCGACTTCCTCCGCATCCTCCCGCGCGACCGCAAGATCGGCTTCGAATTCCGCCACGCGTCATGGTTCGACGACGAGACGTACGGAATTCTCCGCGATCACGACGTCGCACTCTGCGCCGCCGACACCGACGAGTCGGGCGACCCGGACGCACTCGTCGTCCCGACCGCATCGTGGGGCTATCTGCGCCTGCGCCGCACGGAGTACGCGAGCGCCGAGATCGCGAAGTGGGCCGAGCGCGTCGAGCGCCAGCCCTGGTCCGACGCCTTCGTGTTTTTCAAACACGAGGACGAAGGGAAGGGACCGGCGTTCGCGAAGGAGTTCGTGGCGGCGCTTCGCGGGGCTTAACGTCTATTAGCCCGTCGCGCTGGAATACGATCGTTCTTCGCGAGGAATGATTGAGGCGGGATGTAGAATGACGGAATGGTGGATCGACGCGATCGCGCGATCTCCCGGGGTTCGTTCATGTCCGCGAAGAAGATCCTCCCGGTGAAAACGTCCGCAGACAAGAAACAACGCTGCGGCATCAACGTCGAGCTCAAACTGATCAAGGTCAGCAACCCTAAATACCACGGCACATGGAACGTGATCAGTTGTGCGTTCTCGACGAGCATGACCATGGTTCCGCCGTCTTCGCTAAACGTTCCGGCCGGCTTGGACGTGTTCAGCAAAACGGTCCGTAGTAAGGACTGGCTCATCGTGAGTCCGCGACGAACGGTCCTTCAGACGACGGTGCGCAAAGACGACATGATCGAGCTCACGCTCATGGCTGCCGCACTCAAGCCAGGGTTGTCGACGAAATCGGGAAGCCAGACGATCCACGTAAAAGAAGAGTGCCCCAAAACATTCAATCTCGAACTGGCTCTCGAAATCGACGACTCTGGAAAGAAGAAGCCCCGCCACCTGCGACTCCTTTACACCATAACGTTCTCGATCGAAACGTGAGATCCGCCCAGCCGGGCACCCGGCGAAGCGTTTCAGTTCGCGCTCCGTGTAAACTTCCCGCCCGTGAGCATCATCCGGAGCGCGATCGTTTTCTCGCTGCTGATCGCCCTCAAATACCTCAGCAAGATTTTTTATCGCCACGATTTCGGGTGGATCGGCACGCCGCCGCCGAATCCGTGGAAGGGACTTCGTGTCGTCGCCTTTCTCAATCACACCAGTCTGTTCGAGCCGCTCTTCCTCGGCGCGGTGCCGAACAGTTTCATCTGGCGCCTCGCAGCACACGGCGTCGTCCCTGCCGCCGAAAAGACCACGGGACGGCCGCTCGTCGGATTGATCTTCAAGTTCGTCGCGCATCACGTCATCGCCATCACGCGCGAGCGCGACAACACGTGGTTCGCGGTGCTGAACAAGATCGATCCGCATTCGATGCTCGTCATTGCGCCCGAGGGGCGGATGAAGCGCGCGAACGGCTTCGATTTGCAGGGCAATCCGATGAGCGTGCGCGGCGGCATCGCCGACATCCTCCTCGCCGTGAAGGAAGGGCCGTTCCTCATCGCGTACAGCGGCGGGCTGCATCATGTGCAGATCCCCGGACAGGTGCCGCGCATTTTCAAAACCGTGCGGCTGCGCGTCGAGAACATCGAGATCGCCGGCTACATCAAAGAGATGATGGCGAACGGCGGACCGGAGATGTTCAAGAAGAATGTGATGCGCGACCTCGATCGCCGCCGCGATTTGTATACGCCCGAGGATGGGAAGCCCGCGAAGGTTGCGTGAGGCGATGGCAGACGACGTTCTTCCCATCCAATCGCGGCGCCGCGCGCGGGTCAAGCGCGTGCAGATCGTGCAGCACACGTTCGCGGCGGGGATGCTCATCCTCACCGCGGTCGATCACCTGACGAACACGAAGGAGCATCACCATCTGCTGCTGCCGATGCTCGAGATCGCAGCGGGTGCGACGATGCTCGGCTCGGTGATCATCGAGAAGGTGCGGAAGACGCACGCGCGCGTCGCGTGGGTCGAGTTCGCCGGCGCCGCGATGATGTTCGTCGAGGCGATCGCGAAGACGCAGCAGCGGCATCACTTTCTGTTTTACGTGCTGAGCTTCATCCCGCCGATCATGCTGCTCTTCTTCGCGATCTTCGATGCGCGCATCGAACAGGCGCTTTCCATGAAAGCAACGGATGACGCGCTCGAGGTGCGCCTCCGCGTGTTCTGGCGCCGCCGCATCCCGTGGGAAGGACTGACGGGCTATCGCATCACCGCGAAGCACATCGAGCTACGCCGCGACGACGGGAAGCTGCATCGCCTGCGCATCGCCGACATCGTCGATCGCGAAGCGGCGGTCGCGTGGGCGGTGCGGCAGTTCGAGCAGAGAGGGCTGGCGCCGATGTGATGTGGAGTGCGTGCGGCCATGCCGCCGCTTTGGGTAACGTGTTCGGGTCGCGAGGTTGCGAGGTGAAGCCTGGACGGCGGACTTATAGTCCGCCGCCTCGCGCAAAAATCGGCGGACTATAAGTCCGCCGTCCCGTAGTTT
>DATKFO010000525.1:0-8120 GCA_035544355.1 Thermoanaerobaculia bacterium | reverse complement strand
GCGTGTTGCTTCGCGGGCATCGCCGCGCAGATACGCGTCGCCCCATCGGCCGAGGTATTCCGTTTCGGCGTAGGCGCGTGCGTGCGCGCGATGAAGACCGGCCAGCAACCTGATTCTCGCGACGTCGCCCGCGGCGGCAATTTGTTCGAGGCGCGGACGATCGCGCTCGAATCGATGCAGCGACGTCGATTCGGGCAGTGCATCCAGATGCGCACGCGCTTCCCGCGCCCACTCCGACGATGCATCGACCTCGAGGTACTTCATCCACGCCTGCCGCGCCTCGGCGAGCAACCGCATGCGCTCGACGATGAGTGCGCGGTTGAAGAGCGCCTCCGGCAGACGCGTGTCGATGCGCAGGGCGCGATCCGCGGCGGCGAGCGCTTCCGGATACAGCGATGCGCGTTGCAGCTCGGCCGCCGCCGCGTAACGCGCGGCTGCGAGATCGCTCCATGCTTTCGCTTCGTTGCCCGCGCGCGCGGCGGCTTCGAGGTACGGCGTCGCGGCGAGCGGTTGTTGCACGAGCACCATCGCGATGCCGGCGGCTTGCTGTGCATCAGCGGACCGATCGCGCTGCGCGCGCTGGATGATCTCGCCCGCGGCGCCGGCGAGCTTCATCCTCTCCGGATCGTTGATGTCGGACGTCGTGCGTGCCGCGCCACGATACGCAGCCCATGCGAATCCGCCGGAGAGGCGCGGCTCGGCGAGACGCTCCGAGCGCGGAGTCAGCGCGACGAGCTGCGCGATCGAGCTCGTCCGCTTGCGCGCGACGGCCGTCCAGATCCAGGCACCGGCGACGAGCACGATGATCGCTGCGGCCGCCGCCATGATTCGCGGCCGCGTGCGCACGGCGGCCTTTTCCGGCTCGCGAACGTCCATCGCCAGCGCGACCTGCGTCATGCATTCGTCGCAGCCGTCGAGATGCGCCACGACTTCCGCGCGCTGTCGCGGTTCGAGACGTCCGTCCGCGAACGCAGCCAGCGTCTCCACGCTCGGGCAATTCGCTGTTCCGCGATCAGGCATCAGCGCGTCTCCTCATGCTTTTCTCCGAGCTGAAAGTCGAGCCGGTCGCATCCGGCGCCGATGAGATCGCCGGCGGCGATCGCGTCCAGACCTTCGCGCTCGAGCGCGCGGCGCAACGTCGCGAGCAGCGATTCGATGCGGCGGTACAGCGGGCGCTGCGCGATGCCGAGCGCGCGCGCGATGTCCGCGATGGTACGGTCTTTCGCGAATCGCAAACGGAGGATCACGCGATCCTCCGCGCTCATCGATGCCATTGCCGCATTGACGACACCGCTCGCGTGCGCGGCGCGGCGCGACGCGTCGAAGTGCGTGACGCGATCGTCGGCTGCGTCGCGGGCCGCAACTTTCTCCGCGGTCTCGTCTTCCATCGGCACGAGCCGCGGACGCGGTGCGCGTTCCGGCAGCTCGGCGGCGATCGCAACGAGCTCCGGCGCGGAGACTTCCGGATGAACGGCGCGCACCATCGTCACCGCATCATCGACGCTGGTGTGGTCGCGCGCGACGAGCCGCTCGAGCAGGACCGCCGCCTCTCCGCGCCGCGCGGCCGCCGCCGACGCATACCACCGGCCTCCGGCGCGCATGTGATCGACGAGCAGGCGGCGGATGACGATCGTTACGTAGGTCGCGAACGAAGACCGCCCTTCCCACTTTCGGAGAATCGCGCAGTCGTCCTCGAGCAGCGCGAGCTTCGCGATCGAGGCGAAATCCTCCGCGTCGGCGCCGCGCAGCGAAGCGTGCGCGCAGACCACGCGAATGGCCCGTTCGATGACGGCCAGGTTCTCAAGGAACCGGTCCCCTGAATCCATGAGTGTATGGCCATATTGCCACAATTCAGGGGATGTGATTCGGAGGGAACCGGCCGCGGAGCGCCCGGGCCGGTTCCCGTCGTGTTACCAGGAGAACAGAGTGCCCGTGTACTGCTTACAGCCCGCGATCGGAGCGCAGAGCGTAATGTCGTAATCGAGCTGGCTCTTGCTGAAAGCAGCGGTCAGTGCGACCTGCGCCGTGAATCCCGCAATGGAGCCGCCGATGGTGACGGACGGGTTCTGCGCATTGATCGTCCCGCTGCCGATCTGTGCGCCGGCGAGCGAGATCTGGAACGTCGCCTGCGGCACCGTGGGGTCGATGCAATAGTTGATCTTGAGCGGGCCGAGGGTGAACGAATTGCAGTAGTGCTGCAATGCCGTTGCATCGACCTGGCCGGCCTGAATGTGATTGAGAGCGTTTGCTTGTGCGTTTGTGACTGCCATGAGCGTCGTCCTTCTCTTGATCGCTTGCAGGCTCAGAGGGCCGACAGCGTGTACGTGACGGTGGCGTCGTTGCCGGAGTTGGACGTGACGGCGCAGTTGAATCCGGACGACACCGTCGCTTCGAAGTCGTCGGATCCCACGAACGGATTGTCGAACGTGAGCGTGACGCTTGGGGTCTTCGGCTGCGACGGGGGCGGCGGCGCGGAAGCCGGCGCAGAGCCGATCTGATAGACGAGCGATCCCTGGACGCCCGTTGCCAGTCCGTCGCTGACCGCTTCCCATGACGCCTTCTTGGCGATTGTGGCCGGCGGCGGCGTCTGCCATTGGCCGTGCGCGAGCGGCGGCGATTGAACCAGCGTCAATGTCTGAGTGGTGAGATTGATCATCGAAATGGTCACACTGCGTGCTGCCATGATGGTTTCTCCTTTTGTTTGTTCTGTGGATGGATTGAGACTGCGCAGGCTCACAAAGGGCGATCGCGGCTCGACATCGGCTACCTCCTCGGCGAGGACAGACGGATGGAGCTCCAGCGATTTCCTGATAGGAACGGCGCGGTCCGCTACCGGGTTGCGGGGTTGCGCGGGTCAAATCACGGCCTGAAGTTGCGCAAACTTGCGTAAAAATCGCGCGACCGTGCCCGAGATTTGCTCAAATTTGGGCTAACTTTGCCCACTCATGGGCGAAATTTGCTCAAACTTGCGCAAACTCTGCCCACTCGTGGGCGAAGTTTCCCCAAACTTGGGGAAAACTTGCCCACTCATGGGCGAAATCTCCCCAAACTTGGGGAAAGTTTGCCCACTCATGGGCGGAGTTTCCCCAAACTTGCGGAAAATTAGCCCAAACTTGTGCAAAGTTTGGCCATTCATGGCCGATATTTGCGCAAACTTGCGTAAGTTGAGCCGACCCCGCGACCGCGCAACCTGGTGCTTCCACAGTGTCATCCTGAGCTGGTGGCGGGTGGGCGCGAAGGATCCCCTCCGGTAACACGAGACACGCTCTGTCGGCAGGGGATCCTTCGCACCCACACACCGCCCGCTCAGGATGACACTGTGGATGACACTGCGGACGACACATCGATTCAATCGTGAAGGCAGACTAGACCCTCCTCGCTTCGATCAACCCAAACATCCCCCCCGTGGGAATCACGCGCTCGGTCTCGAATCCCACGCTGCGCAGCAGGGCGCTGTATTCGCCGGCGGTGCGCTCGCGGCCGCCGAGCATCACGAGCATGTTCATGTCCATGAACGTGACCGGCGACGGCTGCGGGGTGTCGGGGAGGATCGTTTCGACGAGGAGCAGGCGCGCGTCCGCGCGTGCGGCCTTGTGCACGTTGCGCAGGATCGCGACGCACTTGTCGTCGGGCCAGTCGTGCAGGATCGACTTGAGGACGTAGAGGTCCCCATCGGGCGGCATCTGCTCGAAGAAATCGCCGCCGACCATTTCGATGCGATCGTCGCCCGGCGCGTCGGCGACGATCTCGGGGCGATCGAACAGCACGCCGCGCGCGTTCGGCGCGATCGACAGCAGGCCGCGCAGCAGCACGCCCTGGCTTCCGCCGACGTCGACGATGCGCTGGAAGCGCGACGCGTCGTAGAGGCGCACGACGTCCTGCGACACCATCGCGGAGAGGTTGCCCATGCCGCGCGCGAACGAGAGACCTTCTTCGTGGTTCTTCGCGTAGTACTCCCACACATCCATGCCGAGCGTTTCGCTCGCGACGGAGTGTCCGCTCTTCACCGCGTCGTGCAAACGGCCCCACGGCAGCCAGTGTCCCGGCGCGGTCTCAGCGATGACGAAGTCGCGCAGCGATCCCGGCGTATTGCTGCGAAGGCATTCGCCGAGCGGCGTGAGCGCGAACGTGCGCGGCGCGGTCTCGACGAAGAGTCCGACCGTCGCGGCAGCGCGCAACAATCGATAGAGCGTGTCGGGATCGGCATCGCACGCGCGCGCGATGTCATCGCTCGCCGTGCCGCCGTCGCTGATGTGATCCGCGACGCCGAGGCGTGCGGCGGTCGCGAGGATCTGCGAGACCCAGAGACCCATGACCATCTGAAGAACCTGAACCTGGGGCGGCGGGGCTTCGTTGGACAATCATTGCCTCCTGACAAAACGTAGGACCGGCTCTCAGCCGGTCCGGGCCGCCTGAAAGGCGGCCGTGCGTACCCATCATCAAAACGCGTCGCTGAGCACGCGTGCGAATGCTTCCGTTGGCGTCGCGCCGACGCGGTAGACCTCGCGGGGGAGCACGTAGCGGAAGACGACGCGGCCGTTTTTCTTCACGATCGCGTGGGCTTCGCGCATTTTGCGTCCGCGGCCGAGCGGCTCGATCGAGCCTTCGAAGCGGATGACGACGTCGGCGGAGTCGGCGACTTCTACTGCGGACACTTCCTCGCGCAAGGTCTCGATGAGGTCCTGCCGCATCGATGATCCGGCGTGCACTGCGACGCGCGACACTCCGCTCATCGCTTCGCGCAATCCTTCCATCGCGGCCGCGTTCTGATCGTCGTCGCCACCGTCTCGGTAAACCCGTCCGCCTTCGAACCAGTCGGGTGTCTCCGCCGGCGCGGGAGCCGGCTCGATTTCGCGCGGCGGTGGCTCTACGCGCGGTGGTTCCTGTCGCGGCGGCTCGAGCGTCGGCGCGACGGTGGCGGTGTTCGTCGGAACGACGGGCTGCGTGAGGATTACGGGCGGCGGTTGCGTCGTCGTGGTTTCGACGACGTCGATTTGGGTCGATGACGTTTGCGGCGGCGGCGCGGCGGACGTCGTCGTTGCGATCGGCTTAGGAGTCAGTGAGGCTTCGATCGTTTGCGGCGCGGCTTTGCGCGGCCAGAAGATCCACGCGGCGGCGCTGCCGAGGATGAGGAACACGACGGCGATGACGGCGATCAGCGCGCCGTGATCGCCTTTCTTCGGCGCCGATGCGATCACGGGCGAGAGCACAAGCGGAGCTTGCGTGATGACGGTTGGCGGTTTCGGCGGCTCAGGCAACGGCACAGGCACAGCCACGGGCGACGGCGTCGCGAGCGTCGGCATCACGCCCGAGCGTTCGGTCGAGCGATGCAGCGTGTCGATCGGAACCTTCGCAGACTCCGGCAGCGGTGTTTGCTGCGCGAGCGTCGCGGTATCCGCCTCATCCGCGAACGACTGCTCGATCTCTTCGAGCGCGTGCGCGAACTCGCGCGGGGACGCGTAGCGCTTCGTGCGATCGTGCTCGAGCGCGCGCTGCAGCGCGGGGCGCAACGGAATCGGCACGTTGGTGTAGTCGATCGCGCGCAGCTTCGCTTCCTGCGAATGAAGGATGAAGTACTGATGCGGGGACGTCGCTTCGAACGGCGGGCGTCCGGTCAGCATCTCGTACAGCACCATCGCGAGCGAGTACAAATCGGCCCGCCCGTCAATCTTTTCTCCCTCGGGGAGAAATCCGAGATGCTCGGGCGATGCGTAGCGCAGCTTGCCGACGAAGATCCCGGTCTTCGTCGCCATCGTCTCGCTCGTGTCTTCGACTTTCGCGACGCCGAGGTCGATGATCTTCACGTTGTCGCCGTCGTGCGTGATCATCAGATTCTCGGGGCTGATGTCGCGATGGATGATGCCCGCGCGATGGATCGCCTCGAGTCCGGCGAGCGCCTGGATGATGATGCGCACTGCGGCGCGCGGCTGCATCGAGCCGCGCGAGCGCAAACGCTGCGCGAGATTCTCGCCGTCGATGTACTCCCACACCATGTAGTGCGAGCCGTCGGGGAGCTGCGCGAAGTCGTGCATCGCGGCGACGTTCGGGTGCTGCACTTTCGTCGCGGCCTTCGCCTCGCGCAGGAAGCGATCGTGCGCGTCTTTGTTGTCGGAGATGTGCGGGCGGATGACCTTGATGACGCGCGTCGTGCCGAGGAATGTGTGCGTTGCCTTGAAGACTTCGCCCATTCCGCCGGCGCCGAGACGCTCGACGATCTTGTACTTGCCGTCGACGAGCTCGTCCGCGTAGCGGCGGGAGAAATCCGTGATCGGCTCGCCGCAATGCGGGCAGGCTTTGAAACTTATTTCAATTTCTTTCTGGCAGCGCGTACAGTGGAGAGCCATATCGTTTTCCGGGCATCATAGCCTGTTCGAAATCGGAAATTCAGGAGACGTCGGATGCGCAAACTCGCAGTCGCCGTAACAACATTTCTGCTCAGCGCGGCCGCGTTGTTGGCGCAGAGTGCTCAGCCTGCATTCTCACGCGATGCGATCGGAGTGAGATCCTTTCCCGCTGCGCCGCGACTCGCGGAGCGCATCGCCATCGCGCCCGCCGCAGTGCTCGCGGCCGCCGATGCATCGCAAATCGAAGAAATTCACGTATGGAATCGTGAGGGACACACGCCCGCGAAGAATGGCTTTCTGCGCAAGTTCCCGGAGCTCGTTTCGGTGCGCGTCAGCGGCGCTCCGTCGGCGAAGAGCGCGCCGCTCGCGGGCGGCATCATCGCAACTTCGGAGGGCGGCGTCGTGTGGAGCGGCTCGTTCAGGATCGAAGGTGCGGATCGCACGCGGCTCCATCTCGAAAACGTGACGCTGCCTGCGGGTGCAGTGTTGTGGGTGTACGGCGACGGCCAGACGCCGATCGCATTTGATTCGAGTCTCGTCGATCCGAACGGCTCACTCTGGACGCCGAGCGTGCGCGGCGGCAACGTGCATCTCGAGATCGAGATCGCGTCGCCGAAAAGTGAGAACGATGCAGCGGCGTTCAACGTGAACGAAGTCATGCAGCTCGTCGCGCCGAAAGTCGTCGCGAAGCCCGAGGATTCGCCGACGTGTCTCATCGACGTCACGTGCGTGACCAATGCGACGCTGAACGGCGTGAACGATCTGCGGCAGGGCATCGCGCATCTCGAGTTCGTGAAGGGCTCGAGCAGTTACGTTTGCAGCGGCGGCTTGCTGAACGATCAGGTGCAGGGCACGCTCGTGCCGTATCTGCTCACCGCGAATCATTGCCTCAACACGCAGGCGTCGGCGTCGTCGCTCGAGGCGTTCTGGGATTGGCGTTTCGCGAATTGCGAGTCGAACACGATTCCCAACGTAGAGAACTTCCCGCGGTCGAACGGCGCGACGCAGCTCGCATCCTCCGCGAATTCCGATTTCAGTTTCATGCGCCTGAATTCCGTCCCGAGCAATCGTTTGTTTCTCGGATGGAACGCGAACACTTCCGTGGTTGGAAACGGCGCGAAGCTGCATCGCATCTCGCATCCGGCGCCCGAGGACATCGGGATGCTGCCGCAGATGTACTCGAACACGACCGTGACGACGACCGTGGGCACATGCACGGGCGCGAGCCGTCCGCAATTCATCTACTCGTCGCAGGGTGAGGGCGGGGTGTACGGCGGCAGCTCCGGCGCGCCCGCGTTGATCGACAACGGACAAGTCGTCGGCCAGCTTCTCGGATCATGCGGACCCGATCCCGAAGCGGGATGCGACGCGCGCAACTCGACGATCGACGGTGCGTTCGCGCAGACCTACCCGTCGATCCGCACGTTTCTCGAGGGAACTTCGACGTCCACGTGTGTTGCGTCCGCGACGACGGTGTGTTTGAGCAGCGATCGTTTCTCGGTGAGCGTCGTCTGGAAAACGGCCGACAGCAACGGCGCGGGACAGGCGATCAAGTACACAGCGGACTCCGCGCTGTTCTGGTTCTTCAGCGAATCGAACATCGAGATGCTCGTGAAAGTGCTGAACGGCTGCGGACTGAACAGCCGCTACTGGTTCTTCAGCGCCGCAACGACGAACGTCGAGTACACGATCACGGTGACGGACACGAAGTCCGGCTCGGTGAAGACGTACTTCCACGCGCTCGGAACCCCGGCACCGGCGGTGACGGACACGGGC
>DATKFO010000524.1:0-3709 GCA_035544355.1 Thermoanaerobaculia bacterium | reverse complement strand
CGGACGAAGCGCCGGATCGTGCGGAGACCGGCACGCAGAATCAGGAAGGCATTGCCGGCATCGGCGCGACGATCGATTTCCTCGCATCGTTCTCGGAAGGCGCGACGCGCCGCGAAAAACTCGCGAACACGTTCACCGCGTTGCACGAGCGCGGAACTATGTTCGCTTCACGCATGTGGGACGGACTCTCATCCCTTCGCGGCGTCCGCGTGTACGGCCCGCCACCGCCCGCGCGCCGCACGCCGACGATCGCGTTCACGATCGACGGCAAAAGCGCGGAAGAAGTGACACGCGCGCTCGTCCGCTGTGGCGTCTTCACGAGCCACGGCGATTTCTACGCCGCCACCGTCGTCGAAGTCCTCGGCGTCGAAGCACTCGTCCGCGCAGGTTGCGCGTGCTACACGAATGATGAAGAGGTGGAGCGGTTGATCGAGGCGGTCGCTGCGATCTAGGAGTGCGGCGACGGTAGTCGCCGCTTTCGTATCCGGATCAGAAAGCGGTGGCTTTGCCACCGCACTCCGAAACTACCGCGGAAACGCCTCTTTAACCCCGCCGTCCACGGGCAGCATCGCGCCCGTCGTCTTCGCCGAGCGTGGTCCCGCGAGGAAGAGCGCGGCTTCGGCGACGTCGTCCGCGGTGACCTGTACTTTCAGCAGCGTGCGATTTTTGTAGAAGTCGGGGAGGCGGTCGGTGTCGATGTTGTAGGCCTGCGCGCGCATCGAGCGCATTTCGTCGCTCCAGAAACGCGAGCCGCCGAAGATGGCGTCGGGGTTGAGCATGTTCGCGCGGATGCCGTGCTCGCCGCCTTCGAGCGCGACGATGCGGCAGAGCTGCGCTTCCGCGGCTTTGCTCACGCTGTACGCGCCGAATTCTTTTCCCGGCGCGGTCACGTTCTTCGATGCGTTGAAGACGATGCTGCCGCCGAGTCCCTGCGCTTTCATGATGCGCATCGCGGCGCGTGCGACGAGGAAGTGGCCGCGCGCGTTCACGGCGAAGCTGCGATCCCATTCGCTCGCGGGCAGCGTGTCGAGCGCGCCGAATGAGGAGATGCCGGCGTTGCTGACGACGACGTCGACGCCGCCGTATGCGGTGATGATCGCGTCGAATGTCTGCTCGACGTTTTCTTCGCTCGCGACGTCGAGGCGGATCGCCATCGCGCGACGCAGTCCGTGCTTCGCAACGATTCCGTTCGCGACTTCTTCGGCGAGCGCGAGATCGATGTCGGTGACGATGACGTGCGCGCCTTCTTCCGCGAATCGCTCAGCAACTGCGCGGCCGATGCCGCTCGCCGCACCGGTGACGATCGCGACTCTGCTCGCGAGCTCTTTCTCTTTCGGCAGCAGCGTGAGCTTGTAGAGCTCGAGTGGCCAGTACTCCGCGTGAAACGAGTCGTCGTCGTTCAGCGTCTCGTAGCCGCCGGCGGATTCCGCGGCGGTGATGATGCGCATCGTGTGGCGATAGATGTCGCGCACGATGCGCGCCGCGCGCGCGTCCTTGCCTGCGGTCCACATGCCGGCGTCGGGCATCAGCACGACGCGCGGATGCGGATCGAGCATCGCGAACTCGCTCGGATGCGCGTTGTAAAACTGCGTGTAGCGATCGACGTAGCGCTGCAGTGCTTCGCGCACGTCGTCATCGGGGCGCAGGAAAAGCGGGAAGCGCTTCGTGTAGAGCAGATGATCGGGCGTCGCCGCGCCGATTTGCGTGATGCGATCCGCATCCGCGCGCGCCAGGAACGCGAGCGTGTCGGCGGAGTCGTCGAATTCGAGGATGCGGCCGTTCAGCGCGCCGCGGATCTGAAGATGTGGGTTGGGCTTCGGCCCGACCGATTCTGCCCGGGCTGAAGCCCGGCCTACATTCGCCCATTCTTCTGCGCGCGTGACGAGCGCGATGTGCCGCGCGTATGCCTCCTCCGCGGTGTCGCCCCACGTGATCAACCCGTGGTTCATCAGAATCAAACCTTCCGCGTCGGGCTTCGCGTCGAAGGCATCCGCGACTTCCTGACTGAGCTTGAAACCGGGACGGCGATAGCCAACGGTGATCACCGAATCGCCGAAGCATTTGCGCACGGTCTCTTCGCGGCCGCGCGTGTTCGTGATCGCGAGGATCGCGTCCGCGTGCGTGTGCAGCACCGCGCGCGCGGGGAGAAACGCATGCAGCAGCGTCTCGATCGACGGCCGCGCGCTCGCGGGATCGATCAGGCATTTCGCGAGGTAGTCGACCATCTCCTGATCCGACATCGCCTCCGCGCGACGCCGCAGCGGCGCGATGTAGTCGAGGCGCACCGCGGGAAACTGCTTCGGCACGATCGTCTTCATGTCGCTGCCACTCGACTTGATGGCCATGACGTCGATCGCATTGCCGAGGAGGTCGGTGGCGCGCGACTTCACGCTGTTGTTGCCGCCTCCCCAAAGCACAAGCGACTCCTCGGCACCCACAAGCCGTGATTGATAGACGAGCTGCTCGATTTCGTTCGATGGAGTTTCGGACCAGCGGTTCTGCATGCGCGGCGGATTATATGAATCGGTTGGCAGTAGGCAGTGGGCGGTTGGCAGTAGGCAGTAGGCAGTGGGCAGAAGAAACGCAGCCTTCGTCTGCCCACCGCCCACTGCTCACTGCCCACTGCCCACCGCCTTACAAAGCCCACTCCGCTGCAGGCCGCTCGTACCAGATCCAGGCGATGTAATCGACGAGCGGTGGTTTGGTGCCGAGCTCGCGGAGGCGCGCGTTGGCTTGTCCGCGGTGATAGGTGCTGTGTGCTGCGACCTGGTGCAGCGTTTCGCAGAGCGTGACGACGCCGGGCACACGTCCGGCGAAGCGCTCGGCCCACGGCAGCGGGACAGGCTTCGACAACGATGCGTCGTCGATGGCGGCGACGAACGGCTTCACGTCCTGGTGATAGTCGCGCGCCCACTTCGCGAGCGCGGCGTTCGTCGGGAACGCATCGAGCTTGGCGAAGTCCATCGCCGCGTTGGTCCACACGCTGAGAAAGGCGCGCTGCGTCATGTGGTAGTGATGCAGCAGCGTGCGCAGCCGCTCGTCCGTCGTCTCGGACGGAATCGCGCGCCAGATCGTCGCGTCGGCCCACTCCATATGCCGGAAGAGATCGCGGATCGTGTCGAGCTCGGACATGCGGCCGACTATACCGCCGGGCGCACGTAGATCTCGCGGCCGATCTCGTCTTCGACGGCGATCGAGGTTTGTCCGCATGCGAGCACGACGCTTGGTTTGCGCTCGATGAGACGGATGGTCGAGCCGGGGACGACGCCGAAGGCGGCGAGGCGGTTGAGGCGCGAGACGGATTTCGGCGTGATGAAGACGACGGCTCCGGTGGCGCCGAGTGGGAGGTCGACGAGGCGGGTGATCAGCGGGTCGACGCGTTTCGCGTAGACCTGACAACAACTCCCCGGCGGAATCGGCTTTGCGTGCGGGCAGCTTGGTGGATGCCCGAGGAAGGTGCAGATGCGATCGACGACGCGCTCGGCGAGGACGTGCTCGAACTCGCAGGCGCTTTGTTCGGCGTCGCGCAGATCGACGTCGAGCACTTGCGTGAAGAGGATCTCCGCGAGGCGATGGCGCCGCACGATTCCGCGCGCGCGCTCCGCGCCTTCCGTCGTGAGCGCGACCGCGTTGCTGTTGCGCACGACGTGATTCGACGCGATCAGATCCTCGATGGCGGCGCCGTCGAGCGCGAGCTCGCGCTGCTCTT
>DATKFO010000523.1:0-3019 GCA_035544355.1 Thermoanaerobaculia bacterium | reverse complement strand
ATCCCGAACCTCTCGCTCGTCTCGTGAGGTTCGAGGCGGCCGACGGTCTCGAGCTGCCGGGCCTCCTCTACGAGCCGCGCCGCGCGACGCAACGCGTCGCCGTGTTTCTGCACGGCACGGGCGGCGCGTCGGTGTTCGATTCGCGCCGCACGAATCTGCTCGCGCGCGAATTTCTCGCGCGCGGCATCGCATACTTCGCGTTCAACAACCGCGGCGCGCACGTCGTCCGGAAGATGGGACTCGGCTCCGCGCACGAACGCATTCGCGATTGCGTGCACGAAATCGACGGCGCACTGCGCGAGCTGCGTCGCCGCGGCTATCGCGACATCACGCTGATCGGACACTCGACCGGCGCGAACAAGATCGCGGTCTACGATCACTACAAACCGCGCAACTCCGCGCGGCGCTACGTCCTCCTCGCCGGCGGCGACGACACGGGCTTGATGTACGCGCAACTCGGCGCGCGTCGATTTCACGCAGCGCTCGCGAAAGCACGCGCGATGATCAAGGAGAAACGCGGCGACGAATACGTGCCGCGCGAGTTGTCACCCGTGCTGCTGACGTGGCGCTCGTTCTACGACACCGCAAATCCCGACGGCGACTACAACGTCTTCCCGTTTCTCGAAGCCATGCGAGGCGTGCGTCTCTCCCGCCGCGGGCGCTTTCGCTACGTAAAAGCGATCCGCAAACCGACGCTGCTCCTCTACGGCGAAAACGACGAGTACTGCTACGACGACGTCCGCGGCTGCGTCGCCGTCCTCGCCGACGCAATCGGCGCCCGCACGAATTTCGAGCTCGGCATCGTGGAAGGTGCAGATCACGGATTCAAGGGTTGTGAGGGGGAGTTGGTTTCGATCGTGGATGCGTGGATGGCGTAGGAGTGCTGATGCGATCTCGGAAAATCGGCGGACTATAAGTCCGCCGTCCAAGGCCCGCGGAGAGCGGCGACTGTGGCCGCTCGTCTCAAAATCGATCGAACGTAGGACAGGCTTCAGCCTGTCCCGCTCAGCGACACATGTTAGGGACAGGCTGAAGCCTGTCCTACGTCGCCGCGCTCCACATCACTTCCCGCGAATCTTCGCTACCACATCCTTCGCCAACTCATTCGGAATCGGGATCGTCAGGTTGTAGTGCGCAATCTTCCACTCACCGCCCACCCTCCGCAGCACGCCACTTCCCCGGCATTCGCCAAACGACGCGCTGTCGAGTTTTTCGTCGAACCAGGCGACGTCGCCGCGCGGGGAGAAGTTGATGTGGCGGTCGTGCGGGACGAAGGTCCACGCTTTGCCTTTCGCAAAATATGGATGCGAGAACGCGCGGAACGAGGCGAGGTCCCAGCGCTCGGTTGCGTCGGTGCCGAGGAAGATGAATTCGGGGGCGGCGTGCGCGAAGTAGCGCGATTCATCCGCGTCCGCGGCGGCTTTGTGCCAGTCGTCGAGCACGCGATTCACGTCGGTCGGCGAGGACGTTGCGGTCGTGCACGATGCGAGAACGAGTAGGATCGGCAGGATTTTTCGCATGGCCGTGATTATCAACCTCGACGACGTCGAACGCATCCGCGAGCAAATCGCACGTGCGCACGCGCTCACTGCGGAGCGGTTCCGCGACGCGTTCGCGGCGCAGAGCGATATCCCGCCGAACGAGCGGTGGCGTGTGCATCTCGAGATTCAGGCCGCGGCGCTGCTGGAGACCGCGCGCGACGTGCGCGTGGCGGGGCGCATCAGGTACGACATCGTTGGCCGCATCGTCACACCGCGCCATGCGCGCTTCACGATCGAACGCACGCCGGAAGCGCTGCTCGAATATTGGATGCTCTCGTCGGAGCTGCTCGCGTCCGCCGGGTGGCGGATGACGAAGCTGCTCGCGACGCCGGCGGAGTACAACGACGCGCTGCGCGGGATGCAACAGCCGCAGCTCGTGTGCGCGCTCGTCGCGTCGTTCCTTCCCGCCGGCGAGTGGCACGCCGACGGGACTGCGCTGCTCGAGGTCACGCTCTACACGCGCGCCGAGGAAGAGCGCATCGAGCGCCGCCACCTCGGACTCGACGCCAATCAGGAACTGCACTTCCACTCGCGCGAGCTCATTGCGGAAGGGCGGGGCGGCGTGCCGGCCACCTGAGCAGAAACACGATCGTCGCGATCGCGAGCGCCGAAAACGGCGCGGGATGCAGGTGGTGCTGCACGAGCTGCGTGCCGATCGCGCCGAGCATCACGACGCCGATCAGCATCGTGCCGTAGATCGCGACGCGCGGAATGAGAATGAGCACGGCAGCGCCGACTTCGAGGATGCCGATGAGAATCCGGAACCATACCGGGAATCCGATCGCGCGAAACATCTTCGACCATCCGCTCGCATCGTCGAACTTCGCGATGCCCGCGCGCGCAAACAGAAACACGAGGAAGATCGTCAACAACCACACGGCGATTTCTTTCGCGACTCGTTTCTTGTTCATGCACGCGACGGTAGCGTTCGCATCGCGACGCGAATCGGAGTTTGTGACGAGCGGGACGCGATCAGTGACGAAGCGCGCGCCGCACGCGCGCGGCGAATGTGCGGCTGACGCCGAGGCGCGTTCCGTCGCGCAGCACGACATCGCAATCGCCATGCGCGCGCGGCGCGAGCTCGCGAATGCGCTCGACGTTCACGATCGCCGATCGATGAATGCGCGCAAAGCGTTTCGCATCGAGTCGCGCTTCGATCGATTTGAGTGTGCCGCGGATGAGATGCCGCTCGCGCCCCGTGTGCACGTACACATAGTTCTCCGCCGCCTCGAGCCAATCCACCTCGGCCAGCGACAAGAACACGATGCGACCCGGCGTGCGCACGACGAAGCGCTCGAGCGGCGCGAGCTGCTCGAGGTACTCGCGCACATTGCGATCACGCCGCGCGCCGCGCAGCATCGCCGCCGCTCGATCGAGCGACGCGTACAGCCGCTCCTCGTCGAACGGCTTGAGCAGGTAATCGATCGCATGGACTTCGAACGCGCGCAACGCGTATTGATCGAACGCGGTCGTGAAGA
>DATKFO010000522.1:0-5456 GCA_035544355.1 Thermoanaerobaculia bacterium | reverse complement strand
AGCGCGCTGATGAAGAGGTATTTGCCGGCGAGCCACGTTGGGCTCACGCGTGTGAGGATGGTGCCGCCGATCAGCGACGCGAGCATGGTGCCGATCGATGCGGCGCTCGAGCGGAAGAGCACCGACAACATCAGCGAGATTGATGCGACGGTCAGCAGCGCGTACCACTCGAGTCCGTACGCGATCAGCGCGTCGTGCCACAGCGGCAGCTGACGGACCGATTCGATGCGCACCGTGTCGCCGAGCTGAAATCCGTTGAACATGGGCGCGTCCCAACCGCGCGCGGGAATCATCGGTGCGGAACAGCAGTAGGCGAGCAGTGCGCCGACGAGCAGCGTGAGCGTCGCGAACATCCAGAGCGTCACGAGTTTCGCGGCCAAAATTTTCCAGCGGCGCACGGGTCGCGTGAGCAGCAATTTGTCCGTGCCTTCGGCGTTCTCTGCGGACACGATGTCGCTGCCGAGGACTGCGATCAGCAGCGGCAGCAACAGGAATCCTGCTGCGTTCGCGAACGTGCGTACGACGAGCGGCGCGGTCGGCTGCTCGGGATTGATGTCGCGATCGAGGTAGAACTGCAGGCGCCGGATCTCCGAGCGCATCGAGCGCGCCCACGAATCGCCGATGCGGCCACGGCGCAGTCGATTTTCATAGCGCGCGATCCGTTCCTGCAGATCCGCGCGCCAATTCGCGTTGCGCGATTCGCGCAGCTCGCGGTATTGCGAGTACGAGACGATCAGCATGATCGCGAAGAGGATCGCGACGACGATCGTGAAGCGCCGGCGTCGCAGGATCTTCAGCGTCTCGTTTTGAATGAGCGGGATCAGCATCGCGCCTCAGTCTACGGTCTCCCCGCCGGTCACATCGAGAAACATGTCTTCGAGCGTCTGCACGCGCGGACGCGCGTGGTAGATCGCGATGTGCGCGTTTGCGAGCGCTGCGATCACAGGCGGCGCTGCGGATTCTTCGATCGGCAGGAGCAGCGCGCTGTCGACAATCGTCGGCGTGTATTTGAGCTCCGTGAGAACTTGCGCGGCGCGCTCGACATCGGCGACACGAAACTCCATCGCGCGTTGATTCGAGATCAGCTCGCGCACGGGTCCTTCGCGCAGGATTTTTCCACGATGAATGATCGCGACGCGATCGCAGGTGAGCTCGACTTCGCCGAGGAGGTGGCTCGAGACGAAGACGGCGAGGTCGCGTTCGCGTGCGAGCGTGCGAAGCAATTCGCGAATCTCGCGGATGCCGGCGGGATCGAGTCCGTTCGCGGGCTCGTCGAGGATCAGCACGCGCGGATTGCCGAGCATCGCCTGCGCGATGCCGAGGCGCTGGCGCATGCCGAGCGAGTACGTTCCGACGCGCTGCTCGAGCCGGTGCGCGAGGCCGACGAGCTCTGCGACGCGCTCGATGTCCGCGCGATTCGCGCGCAGCATGCGCGCGAAGTGCTCGAGGTTTTCGCGGCCGGTCATGAAGCGATAGAGGTCGGGGTTCTCGACGATGCAGCCGATGCAGCGCATCGCATCCTCGAACTGATGGCGCAGATCGAATCCGCAGATCGTCACGGATCCCGCGGTCGGTTTGATGAGGCCGACGAGCATGCGGATCGTCGTGGTTTTTCCGGCGCCGTTCGGTCCGAGGAAGCCGAAGATCTCGCCGGCGTTCAGCGTGAACGAGACGTCGTCGACGATCGTGCGGTCGCCGATGACTTTGGTGAGGCCGCGTGCGATGAGCGAGGGGTGGTTCATTTCGTTAGCCGATGGCCGTTGGCCGTCAGCCGTTGCGATGAGATCTACGGCAAACGGCCAACGGCAAACGGAATCACTGTGCTACGGTTCGCGCGATGCGCCGGCTGCTTCTCTGGTACCTGCCGCTGACGGTGGCGCTCGCCGCGACGATCGTGTTCGGCTGGGGATTCTATGCGTTCCTGAGCGGCAACCTCGGCGAGCCGGTCGACTTCGTGCCGCGCGCGAATGCGATGCCGTCGGCGCCGCGCGCGGTCATCGCGGGAATCGTGATCGGCGACTCGCTCGCACGCGGCACCGGCGACACGACAGGCCTCGGCATCGGCGGTCGTCTCGATCAGGAGCTGCATCGCCGTAATATCCGCGCGAATCGCACGATCAATCTCGGCATCAACGGCGCGCGCACGATCAACCTGCAGCAGCAGCTCACGAGCCGCAACATCCGCACGCTGCTCGCGCAGGCGAACACCGTGATCGTGTCGATCGGCGGCAATGATTTGTGGGGCGGCACCGATTGGCGCACCGCACCGCCGAGCGATCCCGACGCGGTGATGGCGCAGGTCATCGATCGCATCGCGGGCGTGATCCACACGATTCGCGAGGCGAATCCGACCGCGCGCATTTTCTTCGTCGGCTTGTACAACCCGTTCGTCGCGTCGCCCGCGGGTCCGCAGCTCACCGCGCTCGTGAATCGCTGGAACGCGCGATTGCTCGAGCGCTTCGGCACCGATCCGAATTTCACGCTCGTGCAGACGGTCGATCTGTTCTCGCATCGAAAGAGGTTGTCGGTCGACAACTTTCATCCGGGCGATGAGGGGTATGCGTTGATTGCCAGGCGGATCGCGGATTCGTTGTGAAAATTTTTGGACTGCGGCGACCGCAGTCGCCGCTTTTCGACAATTTTCGCGAGGGTGTGCAAAAGCGGCGATTGCGATCGCCGCAGTCCAAAAGAGCTAACGCGCTCTTCTTTTCACGGGCTTCGCCGTCAACTCCGCCCGCCATGCGCCGCGTCCGTGCGTGAACGCGTAGACCGCCGGCCCCCACGCGCCGCGCGCGATCACCACCGCCTCCGTCACCACCGCTGCGAAGCCGGTGTTCTCGACGGACCAGGATGCGCCGCCGTCGAGCGAGACGAAGACGCCGAGGTCGGTGCCGAGGAAGAGGCGGGCTCGGTTGGTGGGATCGATCGCGATCGCGTGTACGGGAATGTCGGGGAGGTTCGAGGACAAGGCGCTCCAGGTCGCGCCGCCGTCGATCGACTTCCATACATGCTCACCGCCGAAGCCGGCATACGTCGCGTACGCAACGTTCGCATCGATGGGATCGAATGCGATCCACGACACCCAACCGTCGCGCGGCTTCGTGCTCGGCCAGACTGTGTCGAAGCGCGTTGTGCGCGCGGAATCGTTGCGTGCGATCGCGCCTTCGTTCGTGCCGGCGAGCACGCGATCGGAGCGTGCGGGCGCGACGGCGATCGCGGTCACTTGTCCTTGCAGCACCGCGCTCGCGGACGACCAGTTGACGGCGAAATCGTCACTGCGCCAGAGATGTCCGCCGCCGATCCAGAGCCGCGAGTGTTCGTTCGGATCGATGAGAAACGGCGTGACGAAGAGGAAGTCGTCGCTGAGTCCGCGGCGCGCGCTGCGAAAGATGTAGCCGCCGTCGAAGGAGTGAAAGAGATTGCCGAACTGCGCCTCGCCGTAGAGATGATTCGGATCGACTTGATCGACCGCGACGTAGGCGCCGTCGCCGCCGATGCGATGCAGCCACGCGTCGGGGCCGGGATACTCCGTCGATCCGATGAGCGTGCCGTTGTCCTGCGCGCCGGCCATGAAGTGCGTGCCGTCGGGGAAAACGGCGCCGTGGTAAAACTGCGTCGCTCCGTAGTTGTGGTTGAGCGACGTCCACGCCATCTGCGAAAAGCCGGTCGCGCACGCGCCCTTGTCGCCCTTCGCCACCGGCGAGCGTGCGTTGTCGGTGCGGAAGACGCCGCCGTCGTTCGTGGCGAACATCTTCTGATTCGCGGCGCCGTCGTACGCGGGATGAAAGACGATCGAGTGCTGATCGGCGTGCGCGAACGCGGGATCGTTGGTGCCGGTCCACCAATACGAGCCGACGCCCCACGTGCGACCGCCGTCGTCGGAGCGGAAGACGTCGACGCCCGCGGCGTACACGCGCTCGGGATCGAGCGGATCGACGGCGATCGTGTTGCAGTACCAACCCATCGTCGTGAAGTTCGGGCCGCCCGAGCCGGGCGTGCACAACTCGGAAGTTGCGCCGAGGGGGTTCGTGAGGATCAGCGTCGAGAGATAGTCGGCGGAGTTGCTGCGCACGCGCGCGTTCCACGTGCCGGGATCGCCGTTCGCGTCGGAGCGGAAGACCGCGTGCAGCGCCTGATTGAAACGCACGCCGTCCGTGTTGCTCGCAGACAGCGCGTAGATCATCGACGGATTCGAAGGCGCGATCGCGAGCGATGTGCGTCCCATCAATTCTTCGGAGAGCACGGACGTCCACGCGTCATCGCTCTCTGCATTCTTCGTGCGATACACCGTCGCGCGCTCGAACGTGCCGCACGACGCGAAGAGATAGTCGCCGTTCGTGTCCCCGCGCCACGCGAGATCGAGGCAGCCGCCTTTCACGTTCGTTCCGAGGACGTGTGACCACGTCGCACCTTCATCGATCGAGCGCCACACGCCGGTGCGCGTCGCGGCGTAGATGCGATTCGGATCGTGCGTGCTGACGACGAGATCGTTGACCCACTGAAAGTTTTCGTTCGCGGTCGATGCGAGTTGCTGCCATGTCGCGCCCGCGTTATGCGTGACGAAGATGCCGTTGCCGCGCAGCGGGAGTCCGGTGCCGCGCACTTCTTCGCGGAAGTAACCCTCGCCGGTGCCGGCGAAGAGGACGTTACGATCGCGCGGACTCATCGCGAGCGAGTTCACGGTGAGATTCGCGAGCTCGTCGCCGATCGCGCGCCAGCTCGTGCCCGCGTCGGTGGTTTTGAAAATACCGCCGGACACCGCGCCCGCATACATCGTGTTCGCATTCGTCGGATCGATGACGAGCACGCGCGTGCGTCCGCCGATGTTGCCTGGTCCGAGGAATTGCCACGCGGTGGGGAAGGTCGCGGAGTCCGCTTGTTGCTGCGTGCGCGGCAGGCGCCGCATCTGTTCGCGCGCGATCGCATAGCTGCGCTGCGGATCGTCGGTGCCGCTGCGCTTCATCGCGTAATACGCGACCGCCGCGCCGGGCTCGTCTTCGCGCTCGGGGAAAGCCTCGCGATCGACGTGGGAGCAGGCGAGGGCGAACGTGAGGAGGAGGATTGGAAGGGGGCGCATCCCGCGGTCATTGTACGAGTGCTAGACGCGAGAGCGGCGTTACCATCCGGGTGCGTTTTGGACTGCGGCGATCGCAATCGCCGCTTTTCGACAGCGGTGTCCGAAAGCGGCGACTGCGGTCGCCGCAGTCCAAATCGCCCGCCATCGTCCCGTGTGGCACAGACACTCTTGTCTGTGCGCCCCGCGCGGGATGAGCCGATGCACACTGGGCTCTGGTCTCCCGAGTGCGCACAGACAGGAGTGTCTGTGCCACATCTTGAGACGCCCTCCTGCGGTCGCCGCAGTCCAAAAGAAACGGCGGACTATAAGTCCGCCGTCCAAGAGCCGCAACCTCGCTGCCCGAACACGGTACCCAAAGCGGCGGCATGGCCGCCGCACT
>DATKFO010000521.1:0-3426 GCA_035544355.1 Thermoanaerobaculia bacterium | reverse complement strand
CGCATGACGAGGAAGCGGCGACGGTCGGAATCGCGATCGACATCTCGTCGAGCATGCGGCCGATGCAGCTCGACGTCATCGAGACCGCGACCGCGCTCGTGCAGACGCTCGTGTCGAAGAAGACGAAGGTCTTCATCGTCGTGTTCGACAACACCGCGCGCATCCTCCATCCGCCGAGCAGCGACGTCGTGAGCCTGCGCGCGAAGCTGCTCGACCTGTACGCGGCCGGCGGCACGACGCTGTTCGACGGGATGATCTTCGCGCTGCAGCAATTTCAGGGCATCGACGGACGCAAGGCGCTGATCGTGATCAGCGACGGGCGCGACGTCGCCAGCGGCGAAAGCGCCGACGCCTGCACGCGCCTCGCGAAATCGAGCGGCGTGCCGATCTACGCGATCGTCCCGCACGGCGGCTTCCGCACCGGCACGCGCTTCGGCAACGCCCTTACCGGCATCACCGAATCGAGCGGCGGCCTGTTCTTCTTCGCGCCCGCGAAAAAAGAGCAACCCGCGATCTTCGACTTCATCCGCGACGAAGTGCGCGGGCAATACGTGCTCTCGTTCGTCTCACCGAGCCCCGCGAAGCCGGCCACGTGGCGGAAGCTGGACGTGAGCGTGCCGGGACGAAACGTGCGCACGATTGCGGGCTACTACACGCCGTGAATGTAGGACAGGCTTCAGCCTGTCCCACATGCACAGACAAGAGTGTCTGTGCCACATCCCAAGTAAACTCGCCGCGGTGAGAATCCGGTTCGTTCTCGCGCTCCTCGTCCTCTCCGCGCTTCGCGCGTTCGCGCTCGATCCCTCCACCGCGCTCACGCAGTTCATGCGCGACCACTGGCAGGCGGAGCAGGGGCTGCCGCAAAACAGCGTCACCGCGATTCTGCAAACGCGCGACGGCTACTTCTGGCTCGGCACGCAGGAAGGGCTCGTGCGGTTCGACGGCGTGCGCTTCACGTTGTTCGACACGCGCAACACGCCGGAGCTCGGCCACAACTTCGTGCTCTGTTTGTACCAGGATCGACATGGACATTTGTACATTGGTACCTACGGCGGTCTCACGCGATTCGAGAACGGGCGCTTTCGCCAAATCGCGAAGGGGCAAGTTCGCGCGGTCGTCGAAGATCAGCGCGGCAAACTCTGGATCGGCACGCTCGGCGCCGGCGTCATCGGCGAGCCGTCGATTCCCGGCAAGCGCGTGCGCGCGATCGTCGAGGATCGCGATGCGATCTGGATCGGCACCGAAGAAGGTGTCACGCGCTGGAAGGACGGCGCGATCGCGCAGCGGTTACCGAACCTCGACGTGCGCGCGCTCTGGCTCGACGCGCGCGGCGTGCTTTGGATCGGCACCGACGGCGCGGGCCTGTATCGCTACGAAAACGGCTCGCTGCAAAAAATCGGCGGCCTCGCGAACGATGTCGTGCGCGCGCTCTACGGCGATCGCGACGGCAGTCTCTGGATCAGCGCGTGGGGCGGCGGTCTCCATCGATTGCACGACAACAAACTCGAGCACCTCGGCACCGCCGACGGATTGACGAGCGATCAGATCTGGACGTTCTTCGAAGATCGCGAAGGCAGCCTCTGGATCGGCACCGACGCGGGCGGCGTGGTTCGCCTGAAAAAAGGAAAGCTCACCGCGCTCACCACGCGCGAAGGTCTCACGAACGACGTCGTGCTCGCGCTCGTCGAAGACCGCGATGGCAGCGTGTGGATGGGCACGTACGGCGGCGGCGTCGATCATCTGAAGGATGGCGTCATCACCAAACTCGCCGGCCTTCCGAACGACACCGTGCAGTGCCTGCGCATCGCGCACGACGGCGCGCTGCTCATCGGCACGTCAGGCGGAGGCGTCGCGCGTTACGCGAACGGCAAGCTCACGCAACTCACGAAAGACGATTTCGCGCGCGTGATCCTCGAAGATCGCGCCGGCAACATTTGGATCGGCACCGACGGCGCAGGGTTGAAACGAATCGATCCCCGTAGGGGCGGCTTGCAGCCGCCCGAACCCCCGGGATTCGGGCGGCCGCAGGCCGCCCCTACAAGCGACGTCGTGCTCTCACTCCTCGAAGATCGCAACGGAACGATCTGGATCGGCACCGACGGTGGCGGACTCGATCGCCTCGACGGCGACAAGATCACCGCGATCAAAACGCACGACATCGTCTCCGCGCTGCACGAAGATCGCGACGGCACGCTCTGGATCGGCACGTCCGGCGGCGGACTCAGTCGCCTGAAAAACGGCAAGCTCGCCACGATCACATCGAAGCAGGGACTCGCCGACGACACCGTGTTCACGATCGTCGACGACGACGCGGGCAACTTCTGGATGACGTCGAACAAAGGCATCTTCCGCGCCGCGCGCCGCGACATCGAAGACGTGCTGGACGGCAAACGCGCGCGGCTCACGAGCGTCGCGTACGGCGTCGCCGACGGCATGAAGAGCGCGGAGTGCAACGCGGGCGCGCCCGCAGGTCTGCGCACGCGCGACGGACGCTTGTGGTTTCCGACGATCCGCGGCGTCGTCATCGCCGATCCGCGTCACATGGAAACGAATCGCGTCGTGCCGCCGGTCGTGATCGAGCGTGCGCTCGCCGATGGTCAAGCAGTTGACGTTTCGCATCCGCTGCAACTCCGACCCGGCACGCACACGCTCGAACTGCAATACACCGCGCTCAGTTTTCGCGCGCCGGAGCGCGTGCACTTCAAATACAAGCTCGAAGGATTCGACGACGACTGGGTCGACGCCGGCACGCGCCGCACCGCGTACTACACGAACCTGCCGCACGGCGAGTATCGATTCCGCGTCCGCGCGAGCAACGACGACGGCGTGTGGAACGACACCGGCTCGACGCTCGCAATGACCGTCGCGCCGAAGCTCATCGAGACGCCGTGGTTCCGCACGCTCATCGCGATCGCAATCCTCGCCGCGATCTACGGCCTCTATCGCGCGCGCATCTGGCGTCTCCACGCACGCGAGCGCGAGCTCGTCGCGATCGTCGAAGAGCGCACGAAGAGCCTGCGCGTCGCGCTGACCACCGCCGAAGAAGCGAATCGCGCGAAGAGCGTGTTCCTCGCGAACATGAGCCACGAGCTGCGCACGCCGCTCAACGCCGTCCTCGGATTCACGCAGCTCCTCGCGCGCGATCGCTCCATCGCCGGCGAGAATCGCGAAGGCGTCACGATCATCCAGCGCTCCGGCGAGCACCTTCTCGGTCTGATCAACGACGTCCTCTCCATCTCGAAAATCGAAGCGGGGAGACTCTCGCTCGACGAGCGCCCGTTCGATCTCGGCGAGCTGCTGCAATCCGTCGTCGCGATGATGCGCGAGCGCGCGGAAAGCAAAGCGATCGACGTGCATTTCGAAATCGACGGCACGCTGCCGCGCGGCGTCCTCGGCGATGCCGGCAAGCTGCGCCAGGTGCTGATC
>DATKFO010000520.1:0-5704 GCA_035544355.1 Thermoanaerobaculia bacterium | reverse complement strand
AGCAACAACAGAAACACGAGTTTCTTCAAGCATGCACCTCCTGCGCGGAGAAGGTGCAAGGCGAGGACCGAATCTCCGTGGCCGAGCCCGGCAAATTCAAGGAAGAAACGTAGGACCGGCTCTCCAGCCGGTCCGGGCCGCCTGAGAGGCGGCCCTACGTGACCGTCACGCCGTCGATCGTCGTGATGAACTCGGCTCCGAAATAGCGGGCCGGGGTGTACGCGCCCGGACGCGGCTGTTCGTTCGTTAATCGATCGATGGCCGCGAGCGCCGTCAACACCGTCAGTGTGTAGCCCTCAGGGGTCGACATCGTCATCGTCACTTCGTCGCCTTTTGCGTTTGCGACGCGGCCCCAGAGATCGGTTCGGCCTTGCGCGCGGCGCTCGGCGCTTGGGCCGGGATGGCGTTCGGCTCGCTTTTGCAGTGCGCGTTTGATGAAGCCGATGCGCATCAGCGGCAGGAGCTTCGAGCTCCATCGCAATTTCTTGATCGTTTCCGGCGACGTCGCGTTGTACACGCGCACGTTCGGAATGCCGGTTGTGTGATACGCGGTCGCGACGTCGCCCCATGGAATCGTGAGCGCGAGGCGCGGGCCGCTCGCGAACGGAATCGTGCGCACGTCGAACAGCAGCGGCACGCGCACGATCTTGCCGTCGCGGCGGATTGCGCCGCCGTCGCCCGCGCTTTCGATCATCGTCTTCTTCGTGCCGCGGCTGATGCCGCCGCGACTCGTTGCGAACGCGAGCCAGAGCTCGTTCGCGTCGGGAAGTTTTTTCGCGAGCATCGCGCCGAGGCAGTCGGTGGGGACGACGTCGAATCCGACGCCGGGGATCAGCACGACACCGCGGCGCACGGCTTCATCGTTGCGCGCGAGAATCGATTCGAACACGTCGATCTCGCCGGTGATGTCGAAGTAATGGGCGCCTTTGTCGAGACACGCGCGCACCATCGGCTCGGCGGTGCGAATGAATGGACCGGCGCAATGCAGCACGAGGTCGACGCCGTGGAGATTCGGATGCGTGACCGAAAATACACGCGACTCGAGTCCGAGCTCGCTCGCAAGAGGGTCGATGCGCTCGGCGCTGCGTCCCGCGAGAATCGGACGCATCCCGCGACGCGCAGCTTCGCGCGCGATCAACTCACCGGTGTAGCCGTTGGCGCCGTAGATCAGCCAATTCATGCCGCAGGGTAAACTCGATTCGTGCGCAAACGCACGTTTCTCTTCGCGCTCCTGCTGCTGGCATCATGCAACGCGATGCCGCGCGAATCCCCCTACCTCGCCCTCGGCGACTCGTACACGATCGGCGAGAGCGTGCCGGAAGCGGAGCGATTCCCGAATCAGCTCGCGCGCGCATTGAAGATCGCGAATCCGGAGATCATCGCGAAGACGGGATGGACGACGGACGAGCTGAACGCCGCGATCGACGCCGCGAAGCCGAAGGGACCGTACAAACTCGTCACGCTGCTGATCGGCGTGAACAATCAATATCGCGGACGGGATGCCGAGGAGTATCGCGGCGAATTTGCGGCGCTGCTCGAGCGTGCGATCGGATTCGCAGGCGGCGACGCGAAGCGCGTAATCGTCATCTCGATTCCCGATTGGGGCGTGACGCCGTTCGCCGATGGACGCGATCGCGCGACGATCGGCGCGGAGATCGATCGCTACAACGCGGTCAATCGCGAAGAGACGCGGCGCGCGGGCGCGCACTACGTCGACATCACGCCGGTATCACGCGAGAAGAAATCGCTGGTGGCCGATGACGGATTGCATCCCTCGGGTGCGATGTACGCGGAGTGGGTGAAATTGATCATGCCGGTGGCGCGGCAAATCGCCCCTTGAACCAGTTCACGATCGCGGTCGTGCTGCGGATGCGATTCGGAATCTTGCGGAAGCCGTGTCCCTCGTCCGGAAAGAGGATGTACTCCACCGGCACATTGCGCGCCTTCAGCGAATTCACGACCTGCTCCGCTTCGACGACCGGCACGTTCGTGTCGTTCGCGCCGTGCAGCACGAGCAGCGGCGTCTTCACGCGATCGACTTTGTTGATCGGCGAGATCGACGCAAGCATCTCCGCCTGTGTCGCCGGATCGCCGTACTCGATCGTCGAGATCGCGGCCATCCACGGCTCGCTGTGCTTGAAGAACGTGTCGAAGTTCACGACGCCGAACAGATTCGCGCCCGCGACGAAGAGATCGGGATATTCGGTCACGCCGGCCATCACCATGTAGCCGCCGTACGAGCCGCCCATGATGCCGAGCTTCGACGAGATGCCGCTCTTCACGAGATGGTCGGCGGTTGCTTTGATGTCGCGCACCGCGCCGACGCGCAGCGCGCCGTTGTCGAGGTTCACGAATTTCTTGCCGAAGCCCGCGGAGCCGCGCACGTTCGGCGCGAATACCGCGATGCCGTTCGCGAGCAAAGCCTGATACGTCGAGCTGAAGTTCGGCCGCTCCTGCCCCTCGGGCCCGCCATGAAAACTGAGCACCGTCGGATACGGCGCTTTCATATTCGGCGGACGATAGAGCCAGCCGGTGAGCGTGAGCCCGTCATCGGCTTTGTATGTGATCAGCTCCGGACGCACGAGCGAAGCGAGATCGACGCCCGCGTGCGCGCTGCGCGTGAGCTGCTTGATTGCACTCGATGCAATGTCGCAAAGCCAGATGTCCTGCGGCGCGTTCGACCCGGAAAGCAGAATCGGGAGCTTCTTGCCGTCGTCCGAAAAATCGCCGAGGTTCGCGATGTCGGAGGGGAGCTTCGGGCCGGGAGTTTGCTTACCCGTTTTCAAATCGTAGATCGTCAATTCATTGCGGCCGGCGACATTCCAATTCAGCACCGCGATCGTCGCCTGCGGATCGATCGCGAATGCGGCGAGCTCCGCGTCGTCGCGCGATGCGAGCACTTCGAACGCGCCCGCTTTACCGTTCGCGATGCGCACGCGTCCGAATGCGGAGAGATCGCGATCGGGATTACCCACGAGATAAATCGTGTCGTTTGAAGTACCAGCGAACGTCGCGTTGTCGAACTCCGCGGGCGGCGCGTGTTTCGTCAGCAGGATCTCGTCGCCGCCGCCGATGGCAACGCGATAGAAATCGTTGTCGCCGCGATTCTTCAGCCGCTCGATGATCACGAACTTGCCGTCGTCGCTCACGCGATGCGCGGTGCCGATGCCCGGGTTCTGCGCGATGAGCTTCGTCTCCGCGCTGCGCGTGTCGACGACCCACGTGTCCATCGCCGCAGCGTCGCGGCGATTCGACTCGATCACGAGCGATTTCGAATCGGGCGCCCACGGACCGAGCCAGTTGTTTTCTTTTCCGCCCGCGGTGAGCCGGCGCAATCCGCTGCCGTCAGGACGCACGATCCAGATCTGCCGATTCAGTCCGCCGCCCGGCGCGACGTCGAGCGCGATCCACTGCCCGTCCGGCGACCACGAGAGATCCTGCACCGGATCGTCGAACGCGGTGAGCTGATCGGGCCAGCCGCCGTCACTCGACACGATCCACGCCTGCGGCGTGCCGGAGAGATTCGTGGTGAACGCGATGCGCTTGCCGTCCGGCGAAAACGACGGCGTGCCGGCCGAGCCGACGCGTGCCATCATGCGTACGATCGTTTCGACATCATCGGCAGCGAGCGGCAGTGCCGCGAGCATCAGAGCCGCGATCAGAGCGATAAGAAGGCGTTTCATGAGCGACATTCTCCCCGAGTCCGTGCAGATCGCGCTCGACAGTTTCGTGAACGCTGCGCGCGACGCGTTCGGCGACGACCTCCGCTCCATCGTGCTGTTCGGCTCCGCGGCCGAAGGGCGGATGCGCGCGACGTCGGACGTGAACGTGATCGTGGTGCTGCGCCGCTTCGATCACGAGCGCGTCGATCGGTTTCGCGAGCCGTACCGTTCCGCCGCAGCCGCGCTCGATCTCGAAGCGATGTTTCTGCTCGAGTCCGAGATCGACGAAGCATCGCGCGAGTTCGCGCAGAAATTCGCGGACGTCGCGCGGCGAAGACGTGTCTTGTTCGGCGACGATCCGTTCGCGGAGCTCGCGATCTCGCGCGACGCGCTGCTGCGACGCACGAAGCAGGTGCTGCTGAATCTCACGCTGCGGTTGCGCGCGATGTACGTCGAGCGCAGTTTGCGCGAGGAGCAGGCCGCGCTCGTCGTCGCCGATTCGACGGGACCGCTGCGCGTCGCGGCCGCATCGATCCTCGAGCTCGAAGGCCGCGGCGTGCTCACGCCGAAAGAAGCGCTCGAAACGCTCGTGCGCGACCTCGGCCGCCCGGAGCTGAGCGAGTTGCTGCCGCATCTCTCCGAAGCGCGCGAGCAGCGCGCGCTGCCCGCGGGGCGCGCGGCGGAGTTGCTGTTCACGATGATCGAGTTGGCGCGCACGCTTTCCGATCGCGCTTACGCACTCCAATGAACCCCTTTGATTTCACCGGCCCCGAGTTTCTCGTCTTCTACGCGATCCTCTCGGTCGTCACGATCGGCGCTGGCTACCTCGTGCGCATTTTTCGCGAAGAGCAGCTCGTGCAACAGGTGCCGGGCGCGAACTCGTTGTTCAACGCCGATCCGTATCTCATCGCGCTCGTGCGCGGCGGCGAATCGGAGATCGCGCGCGTCGCCATCTTCTCGCTCATCGATCGCGGCCTCCTCGAATACGACGGCCACAGCAACGTCGTCACGACGGAGCCCGGCAAGAAAACGAAAGTGCGCAAGCCGATCGAACAGGCGATTCTCGACCGCTGCGTCGAGCCGCAGCCGAGCGCGAAGCTGCAGTGGGCGCTCTACGATCAGACTGCGGAGTACAAGCAGCTCGCGTCGAAGATGCGCCTCTTTGCGGACCAGGAGATCGAGCGGACGCGGAAGCAAATCGTGCGCGTGGTGAAAACGATCCTGCTGTTTTTCGCGATCACGAAAATCGTGATCGCGCTGATGCGCGGTCACACGAATGTCTTCTTCCTCATCGTCATGGCGTTCTTCGCGTACGCGTTTTCGGAGACGTTCATCACCGATCCACAGCGCACAGTCGTCGTGAAGAAGCTGCTCGCCGAAGCCGGCAATCTCTTCAAGTCGCTGAAGCTGCGCGCGCCGCAACTGCGGCCCGGCGGCGCGAGTGCCGAAGTCACGCTCGTCGCCGCGGTGTTCGGGATCGAGGCGCTGACCGGCGATGCGTTCGCGTGGGCGCAGACGATGTTTCCGGTGCCGAAAGTCTCGAAATCGTCGAGCGCCGGTTCGTCGTCATCGACTTCATCGTGCGGGTCGAGTTGCGGCTCGAGCTGCGGCGGCGGATGCGGTGGCGGTTGCGGAGGCTGCGGCGGATGAGGTTCGGACTCGGCTGGCGCCGCGACCTCGGCACGTCGATTCTCGCGAATCTCGACCGCATCGACGTCGTCGAAGTCATGGCGGACGATCACATTCACGCCGATGCGAACGAGCGTCGCGCGCTGCGCTTTCTCGCGCAAAACGTACGCGTCGTCGTGCACGCAACGTGTCTCGGACTCGCATCGACCGAACGCGTCGATCGCAAACGCCTCGACGCGATCGCGCGCGTGATCGGCTGGATCGAGCCGCCGTTCTGGTCGGAACATCTCGCGTTCGTGCGCGCGGGCAGCATCGAGATCGGCCATCTCGCCGCGCCGCCGCGCCGCGACGAAACGCTGCACGGATTGCTGCGCAATCTCGACGAAGTGCGCCGCGTCACTGGCTCGCTGCCG
>DATKFO010000519.1:0-2066 GCA_035544355.1 Thermoanaerobaculia bacterium | reverse complement strand
GCGAAGATCGGGATCGATTGATGTGAGGTCGATGCGTTCGACCGCGATGCGCAAGCGCTCCGCAATCTCGCGCGCCTGATGCTCGGTCGCGGAATGGAGGACGACGAGAAACTCCTCGCCGCCGATGCGTCCGAGCTGATCGCCGGCGCGGAGCTCGATGCGGCAGGTGTGCGCGATCTTCTGCAGGACGGCGTCGCCGGCGGCGTGGCCCCACGTGTCGTTGATGCGTTTGAAGCGATCGATGTCGAAGACGATGATCGCTGCGGCGCGTCCCTCGCGTTTCGCCGCGTCGAATGCGATCTCGGTTCTGGCGAGGATGTGCCGGCGATTCGGCAGGCGCGTCAGTTCGTCCGTCAGCGCCATCGCGCGCATGCGTCGCGTGTTCGCGACTTGCCGCCAGAAGAGAATGGCCATCGTGATCGCAAGGAGCGCGGTCAAGGCGCTGACGACGATCTGCAATTTCTTGCTGCGCTCGGCCTCGTGCAGTGCGGTCGCGCGCAGTGCATTCTCGCGCGCGAGTGCGCGATTTTCCTGATCCTTTTTCTCCGTGTCGAACGCCACGCGCAGCCGCGACGAGAGCTCGTCGCGTCGCGCCACGGCGAGCTCTCGATCGAGTGCGGCGTGGCGCGCCGCTGCGTCGTACGCCTTCTGCCACTCGCCGAGCTGCGCGTAGATCAGCGCCACTTCGTCCGCATTCTTCTCGAGGAAGCGAACGTTGTAGTCGCGCTCGAAGTAGCGTCGCGCGAAGTCGAGCTCGCGCAAGGCATCGGAGAGCCGTCCGAGCCTGCGGTAGGCAATGCCGCGGATCTGCCTCCCGATCGCGGCGTTCGTTTCGTCGTGCTCGTGATCGAAGAAAGCCATCGACGCATCGAGCAGTTGCAAAGCCTCGGCGGCCTTTCCCTGCTTCATCAGCGCGGAGCCGAGGGAGCGCTTCGCGTACGCGACGTCGCTCGCCTGGTCGAGCTTCTGAAAGATCGTGAGGGCGCGGCGGTAATGCAGCTCCGCGGCCGGAAAATCGCCCTTCGCTTCGAGCGTGCTGGCGATGTTGAACAACGTGTCGCCGACTTCGCTCGGTTGTCCGCGCTTTTCGTATTCGATCATGAGCTGGCGGTAGTACTCGATGGCCCGGTCGTACTGCGCCACGTGTGCGTCGGCATAGACGTTGGCGATGCTCGAAAGCACATCGAGGCGGCCCTTGTCATTGCCGAGCCGCACGAACAGCCGATACGCGGACTGCAGATTCGCGAGCGCATCGGCCATCGCTCCGCGGAGATATTGGAGGTAGCCGATCTCGCCCATCGCCTCCGCCTCGATCGAGGCATCGTGGATCTGTCTCCCCAGCGCGGCGACCGCGACGTACTCCTGCTCCCCGGCAGCGGCCTTCCCATCCTTCACCAGCACTCCCGCACGGCAGCTCAGCAGCTTCGCGCGAAGGGTTGTGCTCTTCGCGCGCTCCGCGGCAGCGAGGCCGATCGTCACCGCGCGATAGGCCTGCGGCGGACTGTCAGCCCAACTGCACTCGACGAGTTGCACGCGCGCAACGAGCACGGGATCCGTTTGCGCTTCGCGATCGCGCGCGACTTCGTCGAGCAACTGCCGCGCACGCACCTTGTCGCTCGCGTGCATGCGCTCGGCCTCGTCGAGCGTCTGCTGCAGCCGCGTGGAATCCGCAGCGCCGGCCCGCGCGGTTGCGATGAAGCACACGAGCGCGTACACCACGAGCCGGGGCAAGGTCATGTGGGGGTAGTGTCTCACGCAGCGCGCGTAGGGGACGTCGGCACGAAGTGCAGGCGCTTGAAGTACCAAGGTGCCGTTAGGACAGCCCAGCGCGTTCGAGCTTCGAGAGAAGAGACGGTTTGCGTGCGTGCTCTGCCCGCAACGCCTCGAGCCGTTTGCGGAAGCTCGTTTCGCCACCGTGCGTTGCGGCGATCTCGCGCAGATCGACGAGCAGACTTGCAGCACGGTCATAGCTCGCAGGCTGTTTGGTCGCGATGAGGTCGTCGATCTCCGTCCACACATCCGGTTCTCTCTTTGCGAGCTCGCCGAGGTACTTCGAGCGCGCCCGC
>DATKFO010000518.1:0-5225 GCA_035544355.1 Thermoanaerobaculia bacterium | reverse complement strand
TAGCACAAAGCTTGCCGGGCTAACGCCGATGGCGCTGGTAGGATTACGGCACGAGACACGGGATGCGCCTGTTCAAGAAGATTCTATTGCTCGCGCTCCTCCTGCTCGCCGGCGTTGCCGGCGTCATCGCCTGGAAGATCGGGCCGCGCAACGTCATCGGCATGCTGCGCTACGACCAGCGCCGCGACGGCGATCTGAAGGTCGGCGATCGCGCGCCCGACGCGATGCTGGTCTCGCTCGACGGCCGCGGTCGACAGCAATTGCTCGCGTCGGCGGGCTCGAAGCCGCTTGTCCTCGTCTTCGGCAGTTTCACGTGACCGCCGTTCCGCCGGTCGGTCGACCGGCTGCGCGCGATGCATCAGCGCTACTCCGATCGCGCCGTTTTCCAGACCGTCTACATCCGCGAAGCGCATCCGCTCGACGAGTGGCAGATGACGTCGAACGAAAAAGAAGGCGTCTGCTATCGCCAGCCGAAATCGCTGAAGGATCGCGTCACGATCGCGAACGATTTCGTGAAGCGCTTCCACTATCCGCTGCCGCTCGCCGTCGACACGATGGGCGACGAAGCGGAGAAGGTCTACGCGGGCTGGCCCGAGCGCTTCTACATCATCGATGAGCGCGGCGTGATCGTGTACAAAGGCGAGCCCGGCCCGTTCGGCTATCACCCCGAGCAAGTCGAGGCGTGGCTGCAACAGCATCCGCCGAAACGCGCGGCGATGCCTTAGCGCGGCCAGCGCGTTTCTTGAAAGCCGGGCACGGGCTCGGGCTCGGGCACGGGTTCGGCTCACGATATCGTCGCTTCGTCCGTGCCCGTGCCCGCTCCCGTGCCCGTGCCCGGCTTTTTGGAACGAACAATGAACGCCTTCTCCGCCACCACCCTCGAAGAGCTCCTCCTCGGCATCGGCCTGCTGCTGCTCTTCAGCGTGATCGCGAGCAAAGCCACCGGCCGCCTCGGCGTGCCGTCGCTGCTCGTGTTTCTCGGGATCGGGATGCTTGCGGGTTCCGAGGGGATTGGCGGGATCGAGTTCGACGACGCGGCGGTGGCGCAGCATCTTGGCGTGCTCGCGCTCGCGTTCATCTTGTACGCGGGCGGACTCGAAACGAATTGGAGCTTCGTGCGCCGCAGCGTGAAGCGCGCGATCTCGCTGTCGACGATCGGTGTCGCGGTCACGACGTTCGTCGTGGCTGCATTCGCATCGACGTTCCTCGGATTCACACTCGGCGAAGGATTCCTCCTCGGCGCGATCGTGTCTGCGACCGATGCGGCCGCGGTCTTCTCGATCCTGCGCGCGAGCGGCGTGCGCGTCGGCGAAGACGTCGTCGCGACGCTCGAGCTCGAGTCGGGGAGCAACGATCCGATGGCGGTGTTCCTCACGACGGCCGCCGTGCAACTGCTCATGAGTCGCGGTCATGGATCGCCATGGATGCTCGCGATCGACTTCGTGCGCGAGATGTCGTTCGGCGCGGCGATGGGCATCGTGATCGGATTTCTCGCGGTGTGGTTTCTCAATCGCACGCAGCTCGGACACGGCGGCCTCTATCCCGTGATCACCATCGCGACCGTGCTCGTCGCGTACGGCGCGACGGATCTGGTCGGCGGCAACGGATTTCTTGCGGTCTATCTCGCCGGCATCGTGATGGGCAATCGCAACTTCATCCAGCGAAGAAGTCTCACGCGCTTTCACGATGGCGTCGCCTGGCTGATGCAGATCGCGATGTTCCTCACCCTCGGGCTGCTCGTCTTTCCCTCGCGACTCCTTCCCGTCGCCGGCACGAGCCTCGCGGTCGCTGCGGTGCTGACGTTTGTCGCGCGACCCGCGGCGGTGTTCATCGCGCTCGCGCCGGTGAAGATGTCGCTGCGCGAAAAAGCGCTGATTTCGTGGGTCGGCTTGCGCGGCGCCGTGCCGATCGTGCTCGCGACATTTCCGCTGCTCGCCGGCGTGCCGCGCGCGGGCACGATCTTCAACATCGTCTTCTTCGTCGTGCTCGCGTCGGTCGCGGTGCAGGGCACGACGATTCCGCTCGTCGCGAAACTGTTGAAGATCGACAGCGCCGCGGGCGCGGATCGCTCGCCGAGCGTGCCCGCGCTCGCGCCGCGCGCGGAGAGCACACTGCTCACGATCGAAGTCGCGGAAGGATCCGCAGCAGCGGGACGGCGCATCGTCGAGCTCGAAGGCTGGCCGCGCGAGGCGCTGATCCTCGTGCTGTATCGCGGCAGCGAATTGTTCGTTCCCGACGGCAGCACGACGCTGCAGCCGCGCGATCGCCTCGTCGTGCTGACGAGCAAAGAGACGGTCGACGCATGCGCTAGCATTTCCTCCGCAGCGAAGGAGGCGTAGCCCATGGGCACATCCACATCGATCCTCATCCGCGCGCAGGCGCGCGGCGGGAAATTTCTCGGACCCGACATCGGCTACTCGTACGTCACGGTGCGCGACGTTTCGACGGGACAGATCCTCGCGGAAGGCATGGCCACCGGCGACTCCGGCGTGCTGACGCAACAAGCGGCACCACCGGCAAACGCCTCGAATGGCGTGGTGCTGCAAGGCACGACGCCGTGGTGGCTCACCGAGACCAGCGGCAATCCGTCGCCGACTGCGGGCTTTCTCGCGACGTTCGATCTCGATGCGCCAGCGCTGGTGCAGATCACCGCCGCGTCGATCGCGAACGGAGTTCCGTCGCAGCAACGCACGTCGATCCGCATGTGGATTCCGCCCGGCGCGCAGCTGACGACACCGCCCGGTCTCGTGCTCGAGATCGCGGGACTCAACGTCGAGATCATCGATCCGAATCCAACGGTGCCGCCGCAGTCCGGACAATCCATCCCGATCACCGGGTGGGTGACGATGATGTGCGGCTGCAAGATCAGCAACGGCACGGCGTGGCCGACGAGCGAGTTCGTCGTCAGCGCGGACATCGTCGATTCCTCCGGCACCACCGTCGCGTCGACAACGCTCACGATCCCGACGCCGAACGGAGTTCCAAGCACGTACACCGGCAGCCTCACGTGTCCGACAGCATCGGGGAGTTACACGCTGATCGTCAGCGCAGTGCAGGCATCGACGTCGAACACGGGCGGGAGTGCGTGGGTGTTCTCGGTGTCATCCTGAGTGGGCGGCGGGAGGGCGCACGAGACGCGCTCCCGTGTTGATATGGACTGCGGCGACCGCAGTCGCCGCTTTTGTACACCGCTGCCGAAAAGCGGCGATTGCGATCGCCGCACTCCAAACAAGTGGTCATGTTCTTTTGCTCACAGATGGCTATTGCATGATGACCACTCTCAACGAAGACTTCGTCTCGATGAAGAAACTTTTGCTGTGCGGCTTGCTCCTCCTGTCGTTGCCCATTCACGCGGACGAACCTGCGCGAAGAGACGGCCAGCGCGACTTCGACTTCCACATCGGCACGTGGAAAACGAGTGTGCGCCGCCGCGTGCGTCCGCTGACGGGCTCCAACACGTGGGCCGAAATGAACGGCGTCACCGTCGTGCGCAAAGTGTGGAACGGCCGCGCGAATCTCGTCGAGCTCGAAGCCGACGGCCCGAACGGTCACTTCACGGGACTCAGCCTGCGCCTCTACAACCCCGAGTCGCACCAGTGGAGCCTCAACTTCTCGAACGCCGCCGACGGCACGCTGAGCGAGAGCACGATCGGCGAGTTCAAAGACGGCCGCGGCGAGTTCTACTCGCACGAGCCGTACAACGGCCGCATGATCCTCGTGCGCTTCGTCATCACACCGCTCACGCCCGATTCCATCCGCTTCGAGCAGGCGTTCTCCGACGACGGCGGCAAGACGTGGGAAGTGAACTGGATCGCGACCGACACACGCGTGAAAGAGTCTCAGTGACGCTCGCAGTAACGATTGCCTTTGAAGTCCGTGTCGCCGAGCGAGTTCGAAAAATGCATCACGCACTTCCGATCGTCGCAATGCGCGAATCCGAACGTATGACCGAGCTCGTGTGCGGTCTCTTTGAGCACACGATCGCGAAAGAGCGCGGCATTTTCCGGACGTCCGCGGAAGGACTCGCGTAGTCGCGGCAACGCGACGACGCCGAAGCGGCCCGGCTTCATCGCCTGCCCGAAGATGAAATTCAGTCCCGGCGCGTACGCATCGGCGTCGATGATGCCGATCACGCGATCGGCGCCGGCGACGTCGTGCCGCTTCAATTCCTCGAGCAGCGCATCGCCGCGATACTGCTGCCGCGACACATCGAGCGCCGCTTCAGGACGAGCAATCGCAGCGCCGATCGTGACGTCGCGCTTCACGATTGCAGGCAACTCGTGCTGAAGATGCGCAAGCAGATCCGCCGGCACGTCGCCGATCGGGACGAGCACGATCTTGCCCGGTGGCTGACTCTCGCCGCCGCAGCCGAGAACGAAAATCATCAGAACCACGCTACTCATGAATCGCATCATGAATCGAGAAATCCCGCGAGCGCAGCCGCAGTCTCCTCCGGAATCTCCTCGGGGAAAAAATGCCCGGCGTTCACCGCGCGCCCCTGCACGTCATCGGCCCACGCGCGCCACAACCCGATCGGCCCGCGCTCGTCCGCGTACCACTGCGCGAGCGCGCCGCGACCGCTCCAAAGCGCGAGCACGGGACACGCGATGCGATGTCCAGCGCGGCGATCCGCATCATCGTGCTCGCGATCGATCGTCGCCGCGGCGCGATACTCCTCGCAGATCGCGTGAACGTGCGCCGGATCGCTGAGCGCTCGGATGTACGCATCACGAACATCGGACGCGAATGCCTCGCGCGAAGTTCCCCAGCCCCCGAGCGCATCGTCGACGATCGCATCCGGCGCCGCGGACACCAGCCGCTCCGGCAACGGCTCCGGCTGCGCAAGCAACGACCACGGCCAATACCCGATCGCGAGCCGCGCATCGGCCCGCCGCCACGCATCGCCCGTCGGAACGATATCGAGCACGGCCAGCCGCTCGACATGCGACGGATGATCGAGCGCCAGCCGGTACGCAACGCGCCCGCCGCGATCATGCCCCGCGACGGCAAATCGCTCGAACCCGAGCCGCGCCATCGCCGCAACCATGTCGCGCGCCATCGCCCGTTTCGAGTACTCCCCGGACGGACATCCACTCTGTCCGTATCCGCGAAGATCCGCGCAAACGACAGTGAACCGCTCCGCAAGCCGCGGCGCGACATCGCGCCACATGAGGTGCGTTTCAGGTAACCCGTGCAGGAGGAGGAGGGGAGGGCCGTCGCCGCGC
>DATKFO010000517.1:0-7451 GCA_035544355.1 Thermoanaerobaculia bacterium | reverse complement strand
TGTCATCCTGAGATCGCATGGGGCGCAGCCGCGTCACCACGGATGAAAACAGGTGCGCGGATCAATCTACAGGTCTACGTTACTTGTTGGCTCCAGGTGACGTGTGGTGGTCGTATTTTCTCTGTCGGTTTCGACCGCGATCCTGAGATTGACCCGCGCCGACCTTGGTATCACCTTCTGTCGCCAGTCGCAAGATAGAGCACGCGTAGCAGCCTCAGTCTTGAGCTACCTCGGCGTACACGGCACCTCGAGCCAACGAAAGGAGGATGCCATGCGCATCATCAGCAAGCGTTGTCTCGGGTTGGACCTTCACAAGAAGCAGATCACCGCTCATCTACGCGTGCAACGGCGCTCGAATCAGCTGCCCAAAGGAGAGGACTTGCAGTTCGGCACGATGCCCGACGAGCTCGAGCGGCTCCGGCAGTGGATCATCGACCAGAAAGTCGAGGACGTGGTGATGGAGTCGACCAGCGTGTACTGGATGCATCTGTACGAGCTGATCGAGGACGTCACCAGGGCGCTGGTCGTGAACGCCTCACACGTGAAGAAAGTGCCGGGCAGAAAGACCGACGTCGGCGATGCGCAATGGCTCGCCGAGCTCGGAGCTCATGGCCTGTTGCGTCCGAGCTTCGTTCCACCCAAAGAGATCCGCGCGTTGCGCTCGGTGGCGCGGTATCGGACCCGGTGCGTGGCCATGCAGACGGCCATCCGGAACCGGACCATCAAGCTGCTCGAGATGGCCGGCATCAAGCTCTCTTCGGTGGTGAGCGACTGCTTCGGCGTGACCGGGCGGGCCATCCTCGACGCGCTGACCAAGGACAAACCGGTCGATGTGGTCAAGCTGGCCAAAATGTCGCTTCGCAAAAAGACCGATGAACTCCAACAATGTCTGGGCAACGGATTGCTGAGCGCTCTGCAACGCCGCCTGCTCAAGATGCACCTCGATGCGTATGACGCCATCGATGCGCAGATCGCGCGGAGCGAGCTCGAGCTCACAACTCTGGCCGAACCGTACAGCAAGGCCATTGCCGCGCTCGACGCCATCCCCGGCATCAACCAGCTCGGAGCCATCACCCTGATCGCCGAGACCGGCGTGGACATGAAGGCTTACCGCAGCCACGCTCAGCTGACAGCCCTGGCCGGGCTGGCACCGGGAAACGCCATCAGTGCCGACAAACGGCGCCGCATCAGCGTGCGCAAGGGGAACCATCATCTGAAGCGGATCTGCGTGCAGATCGCCTGGGCTGCATCGCGCAAGAAAGGCAGCTTCCTGCGGGTCCGCTTTCTGCGTTTGCAGAACCGGATCGGCCGGAACAAAGCCGTCGTAGCACTCGCGCGGCAAATGCTCGTTCTGGTCTACCACGTCCTCTCGGGCAAGCCGTACACCGATCTGGGAGCTACGTTCTACGACGAGCGCGACAAAGCCCGAGCCGTTGATCGTTACGCCCAGAAGCTGGCTGCTCTGGGGTACATCGTGCAGCTGGTGAAGAAGTCCACGTAACGCCAGCCCGCAGAATCGGCCCGCGCGAGAGTCTGTTCGACTCTCTGTCCAGACCAAACCTAGGGTGAATCGGAGCCGCTTCTGCACAGCTGACTCCTTTTCGCTGACTCTCGAGTCAGCTCAGTATCGCTTTGCCTCCACCCGCCCTGCGGCCGAAATGTTTTCGTAGCAGCGGGTGGTGGGTTGGGTGCGAAGGATCTCCTCCGCTAAGACGAGACGCGCTCCGTCGGCTGGGGATCCTTCGCACCCACCCGCCGCCCGCTCAGGATGACACTCGTCGACATCACCGCGGCTGTAAATCGACGGTCGAATACATCGCGCGCATCGCATCGGTCACCGGGCGGTGGATCGGGAACGCCTCGGTCGCGATGACCGTGACGCCTTTCGGAACCACGGCACGGAGCGATGCGGCCCGCCGTTCGGCGCGCGCACGATTCGCGGCTGGAGTGGCCTCGCGAAATTCGTGGACTTTGATGACGAAGCGCTGTGACGGCGATTGCGCGACGATGTTCGCGAGCTCGCGCAGCGCGGCGTCGCTCTCGCGAAGATCGATTTGATCGCGATCGTCGAAACGCAAGCCGAACAGCGGATAGCGTCCCGCGCGCTCGAAGAATGTGCGGACGAAGTCGGGACGCGTCACGTCTTCGGTCGCGCACGGCGCGCGAACGCCGATCCAGCCGTCGCCGGCGGCGCGCGACAGCGGCTCTTCGTGCCAGCGCAGTCCGCTGAGATGCTGCCCGTCGCTCGTCACCGCGACAGCAGCCATTCCGTATTGCGGCAGCTTCGTCCAGAGCAAGCGATAGGCGTGGCCGTCGTTGCCGCCCTCCACGAATTGATCGCCGATCACGCCGGTGACGCGCGCGCCGCTCTGCACGAACTTCGCGGGGAATCCGTTGATCGACCAGCAGCCGTCGAGCGATCCCGTGCGCGGCGGCGCGAGCGCGGCGCCATGCACGTGCAGCGAGCGGAGCGCGACGACTTTGCTGTTTTCCGCGTCGCTCGACGTGACGCGCACGAACGAAGCGTCGAACGGTTTGATGCTGACGAGCTGCGGCTCGGCGAGCCGCTTCGGCGACAGCGACGCGAGCGGCGTCCACTGTGCACCGTCGAGCGATCCTTCGAAGCGCAGGACGCGCGGAATGAAGCCGCCGGTCGTGGGCACGGTCACGCCGACGCTCGTGATGCGCGTGCGCGACGGCAGCGCGAACACGCCCGACATCTCTTTCGCCCAGCGGGGCGAGCCCCAATACGTTTCGAGATCGCCGTCCATCGCGTGCGCGATCGACGACTCGAGCTGCAGCTCGTACGTGCGCGAGATCGCGACCGAGCCGTTGAAGACGGTGAGGAGGTTGGCGGGCTCGGTGGTGGGTGCTGGTGGGTTAGGGGGTGGGGGTGGTTCGTTGCGCGCGCAGGCGAGCGCGAACAGCAGCACGAATGTGGCACAGACACTCTTGTCTGTGCCGTGCGTACCGCGGGATTGCACAGACAAGAGTGTCTGTGCCACATCATTCATATTTTTCAATTCTCAATTTTCAATTTCGCCCGATCCACAACGATCTTGCCGACGTCCGCGATCCGCCGTACTGCGCCGCCGATTTTGCGCAGCAGCGACATGCGATTGCGGCGCACTCCTTCGTCGTCCACCATCACCATCACGTCGCGGAAGAAGGCTTCGAGCTCCGGCGCCAGTGCCGCAAACGATTCGAGCGCGCGCTGGTAGTGCCGCTCGGCGATCATCTCGCCGATCTGCGACACCACGACGTCCGCAAGCTCGTTGAGTCGCTCCTCGGCCGGATGTTCGAGCTTCGCGCGATCGACTTGCGTCGACTCGTGACCCGCGGTGATGTTCTCGATGCGCTTCGCGGAGTCGAGGATCGAGAGGAAGTTCGATTCGCCGCGGATCGATTTCAGCGCGGCGATGCGATCGACGAGATCGGTGAGCGACGGCGCCCATCCCGCTTCCATCGCGGCCGCGATCTCGTCGTATGCGTAGCCGTACCCGGGCGTTTCGAGAATCGTGCGCACGCGCTCGGCGAAAAACGCGAGGACCTCATCGCGCAACCCGGGCTTCGCGCCGTAGACGTCGATCGCGATGTCGATCAGCTTGTCGACGCCGATTTTGATCTCGCGCTTGTCGCGATTGAGCAGGATCTGCACGATGCCCTGCGCGGCGCGGCGCAATCCGAACGGATCGCGCGAGCCGGTCGGTTTCAGTCCGATGGAGAAGAACCCGACGACGGTGTCGATCTTGTCCGCGAGCGAGACGGCGGCGCCCGCGACGTTGCGCGGCAGCTCGTCGTCGAGATTGAGCGGCAGGTAGTGATCGTAGATCGCCTGCCACACGGTCTCGTTGTAGCCCTCTTCGCGCGCGTAGATGCCGCCGATCTCGCCCTGCAGATCCGTGAACTCCTTGACCATCTCGGTGACGAGATCGGTCTTGCAGAGTCGCGCGGCGAGGGAAACGTCGGCGTCGCTCGCGATCGCCGCGGCGATTCTTTCGATGCGCTGCGTTTTCGCGAGGTAGTCGCCGAGCTTTTCCTGGAACTGCAGATGGGAGAGCTGTTCGAGGCGCTCTTCGAGTTTCCTTCGGCGATCGGTCTCGTAGAAAAACTTCGCGTCCGCGAAGCGCGCGTTCGTGACGAACGAATTTCCGTACGCGGCGTTGCCGTCGGGATCGCCGGAGTTGTCGAGCACCGCGAGGAACGAGTTCGTCAGCTTGCCGTCGCGGTCGCGGATCGGCAGCTGCTTCTGATGCACGCGCATCACCGTCACGAGCACTTCTTCCGGCAGCGCGAGGTACTCCGGCCGGAACTCCGCGCGCACGACGCCCGGATACTCGGTGAGGTACTGCCACTGCGACCAGATCGTCGCGTCGAGCGACGGCGTGCCGTTGACGTCATTCGCGAGCACGCGTGCGCGGCCGGCCATCACCTCGCGGCGGCGGTGTGCGTCGACGACGACGTGCGCGAGCTCGAGGCGCGAGACGTAGTCGTTGTACGACGTCACGTCGATCGCTTTCGGCGCGAGCGTGCGATGGCCGACGGTCGTCGTGCCCGACGCAATGCCGAAGATCGTGATCGGCAGATGGATGCCGTCGAAAATCGAGACGACGGAGTGGATCGGGCGGATGTACTCGTGCTCGCCCGCGCCCCAGCGCATCATCTTCGGCCAGCGCAATCCTTCGAGGATCGCAGGCACGCGCTCGCGAAGGATCTCGCCGGTCTCGCGTCCCGCGATTTTCCTGCGGATGCGGTAGTACTCGTCGCCCGACTCGATGAGATCGTCGGGAGTCGCATTCTGTTTTTTCAGGAAGCCTTGCAGCGCCTGTTCGGCGCTCTTCTTCGGCGGACCCTTCACTTCGATCTCGCGATCGTCTTCCTTCGCCGGAAGGTTCGCGATGAGGAACACGATGCGGCGCGGCGTCGTGTTCACGCGCACCTTGCCGCCGATCTCGCTCAATTTCTCGCGCAGCGTCTCCGCCGCGGAGTCATGCATCCACGCCGGGATTTCTTCGGTGAGCAGCTCGAGAAAGTACTCAGGCATAGGCGTCAGTGAGCAGTGAGCAGTGGGCAGTTGGCAGTGACGACGTGGAGTGATTCATGTTCGTTCTCCACTGCTCACTGCTGACTGCCCACTGCCGACTAGCAGTGGGAACCCGAGGGCTTCGCGTGATTCGAAGTATTGCCGCGCGCAGGCGACGGCGAGATCGCGCACTCGCTTGATCACGCCGACGCGCTCCGTGACGGACACCGCGCCGCGCGCGTCGAGGGTGTTGAAGAGGTGCGAGCACTTGAGCGTCCAGTCGTACGCGGGGAGCACGAGCTTCGCGTCGAGGCAGCGCTTCGCTTCGCCTTCGTAGGCATCGAGCAGCTTCCAGTGCAGATCGATGTCGGCGGTCTCGAAGTAATACTTCGAGAATTCGTACTCGTCCTGCTTGCGCACGGCGCCGTAGCCGAAGCCGCCGCCGAACTCGATGTCGAACACGGACGACTCGCGCGCCAGGAACATCGTCAGGCGCTCGAGTCCGTACGTGATCTCGGCGGAGATCGGCGCGAGGTCGATGCCGCCGGCCTGCTGGAAGTACGTGAACTGCGTGATCTCCATGCCGTCGAGCAGGATTTGCCAGCCGACTCCCCATGCGCCGAGGGTGGGGGATTCCCAGTTGTCTTCCTCGAAGCGGATGTCGTGGCGCGTGAGATCGAGCCCGAGCGCGCGCAGCGAGTCGAGATAGAGGTCCTGTACGTTCAGAGGAGACGGCTTCAGGATGACCTGAAACTGGTAATGCTTGCCGAGGCGGAAGGGATTGTCCCCGTAACGGCCGTCGGCAGGACGGCGCGAAGGCTGTACGTAGCCGACTCTCCACGGCTCGGGTCCGAGGACGCGCAGGAAAGTCGCGGGATGCATCGTGCCGGCGCCGACCTCGAGATCGAGCGGCGTCTCGATCATGCAGCCGCGCTCCGCCCAGAAATTCTGCAGGGTCAGAATGAGGGACTGGAAGGTCACCCGCGACATAGGGCGCGCATTCTAGAACAGGATGTGGCACAGACACTCCTGTCTGTGCGCACTCGGGAGGCCGGAGCCCACTGTGCATCGGCTCATCCCGCGGGGTGCGCACAGACAAGAGTGTCTGTGCCACATCGGCACATTTGGAGTGCGCGCGGCCATGCCGCCGCTTTGGGTCGCGTGTTGCGTCGTGATTGCGTGTCAGGTACGCCGTGCAACCGCGTGACCTCGCAACCTCGCAGCCCGAAACGCGCAACCCAAAGCGGCGGCATGGCCGCGCGCACTCCAAAGCCCATCCGAGTACTCGGTCGAAGGTGGCGGCGGAGGCGGATTCTCTGGCTTTTCTTCCTGCTGCTCGTCTTCATCCTCGTCGCCTGGCTCCGCGGTGTCCGTCGTCGTCGTGTCGGTCGGAGGCGGTTCCGGCTCGGTTGTCGTATGAGTCGGAGGAGGCGTTGGTTGCGGATGCGGAGTTGGCGGCGGCGGCAACGGCGGCACGGTCATCGTGGTTGGCGGCAATGTCCCCGCGGTATTCGGCGCCATCGTGTCCGTGAGCGTGAACGCGGTCGTCGTGTCTGCGTTCGTGTCCGTGAGCGGCGGTGGCGTCTCGCCCGGTGCGTGAATCGTCGACGTCACGCCGTCCGCGGATCCTTCCTCCACCACGTCGTAGTTCTCCTGATTGCGGACGCGTTTTCCGCCGCCACAATTCGCGAGGGTCACGGTGGAGATCAGGAGGACGAGGAGGGTCGTTTTCATAGGCCGTTGCGATACGAAGTTCGCAAAGACCGTACCGCGTCAGTGCTCGGACGACATTGCGCTGAGCTCGGCAACGAGGCGAATGAGACGGCGGCCTTCCGCGTCGGAGTGCTCGTACGTCTTGCAGAGCACTTCGACCTCTTCTTCGTCTTCGTGCGCCGCGACCGTGAAGCCTTCGCCGGGCGGCTGCTTCGGCGACGACACCGAAACGCGCAGCCACCTGTCGCCTTTCAGCAGATACGTGACGTAGCCGCGGTTGCGCATGCGTCGCGCGCCGCCGAGCTCCTGGAGGATCGTCGTGCCCGCGGTGTCGCCGGCCGCGTTTGCCTTTTGAGCGACCAGCACGCGTCCGACGAATGTCGCCATCAGATCCTGGAGGCGATCGCGCGAGTCGCCGACCGCTTCGACGAAATGCACGCCGGTGTGCGAGACGGTGCTCTTGCCGTCGCCGCCCGGCGCGCGCACGATCATCGTGCGTGCCACTTCGGCAACAAACTCGACATCCGAGCCTTTCCAGCGAAAGATGAGCTGGAACCTCTGGCCCGGTTGTGCGTCACCGTAGTGCTCGACGAGCGCACCTGTGATGCCGATGTCGAGAATGAGCGCGTTGTGGCCGTTCATCACGCTCAGAATGGGTTTCGCGAGGCGGAGACGTTGAAAGTTTCGGCGTTCGTCGGTCATGTAGCGAGCGTTA
>DATKFO010000516.1:0-9187 GCA_035544355.1 Thermoanaerobaculia bacterium | reverse complement strand
CCTGTTCAGCAAACCGCTATCGGCGGAAGAGTTCGGGCAGGAGCTCAAGGCGCCGCTGTTGAGATTGACGACGACGGAGCCGTTCTAACCTATACTTTTTTCGGCCCTTCGCCGGGCCACATCTCAATCAGGAGTGCATGCCTATGAAAGCCAGTGTCGCTGACCTCGCGCGAGCGATCGCGTCGCGAACGGCTTTCGTCTAACTCCCCGCACGCGATCCTCGCACTCTCTCCGCCCGAATTGCATGGAGATTGCGACGACAATGGATCGCCAAACGAAGCGACATCTCATGGATGTCGCCAAACATCAGAGCTATGACGAAATGAAACTGCGCAAACAAGCGGGCAAGGTGCGGAAAGCCCTGCGCAAAGGCAAAGGGGAGACGCGCGAGCAGCGCGTCACCGAAGACAACTGGGAATCGCTGCTCGATCAGCACGGACACGCGAAGCGCCGCGCGTCGCTCGAAGAGATCACGCTCGAGCTGCGCAACGCGCAGCAATCGAGCGAGGCCGAAACCGGGATCGATGACGCCGATGCCGCGATCGTGATCAGCGTCTCGAGCGGACGCTGTCGCGTCTTCCATCGCGGCGACGAAGTCGATTGCACGGTGCCGCCCGAGATTGCGATGCATCAGAAGAGCACGCTCGCGGTCGGCGATCGCGTCGTGATCGACCGCGGCGAGATCGACAAGCTCGTCGCGGTGCTGCCGCGGCGCAGCGTGCTCGCGCGTCCCGATCCGCTGCACAAACACCGGCAGCGCCTCATCGCCGCGAACGTCGACGTCGTCGTGCACGTCGTCTCGGTGAAAGCGCCGCCGCTGCGGCCGCGCCTCATCGACCGCTACCTCATCGCCATTCAGCGCGGCGGCGCGCAGCCGGTGATCTGTGTGAACAAGATCGATCTGCTGGACGCCGAAGAGCGCGACATCGAGATCGAAAAGCTCGCCCCCTACATCGACCTCGGCGTCCCGATCATCGGCTGCTCCACGCGAACGGGCGAAGGACTCGAGTCGCTGCGCACGCACGTGGAGGGAAAGATGACCGCACTCGTCGGACACAGTGGCGTGGGCAAGTCCTCAATCCTCAACGCGCTCGACGAGTCGCTAGATCTCGCGACGCGTGCACTGCACAAGCGCGGCACCGGACGTCATACGACAACCGCGTCGACGCTCTACGACTTCGGCGACGGCACGTATCTCATCGACACGCCCGGCATTCGCGAGTTCGGCCTCTGGGATCTCGATCGCGAATCGCTGCGCGACTACTTCCCCGAATTCGAGGAGCCGTCGGAGCTCTGCCGGTTCACGAACTGCACGCACGTGCACGAGCCCGATTGCGAAGTGAAGCGGCTGGTGGAGGAAGGGGAGCTCAGCGAAGCGCGGTACGAAACGTACGAGCGGTTGTGGAGCGACTTAGCTTAGCGCCTCGATCGGCGCCGGCTTCGCGAACAGGAAGCCTTGCATTTCCGAGCAGCGGTGCAGCGCGAGAAATTCGCGCTGCGCCGCAGTCTCGACGCCTTCCGCGACGGTCTTGAGTCCAAGACTGCGCGCGAGTGCGATCACGGCTCCGACGACTGCAGCCGCGTTGTCGTCGCGCGTCACGTTGCCGACGAATTGCCGGTCGATCTTCACCGTGTCGATGGGGAAGCGCGTGAGATACACGAGCGACGAGTAGCCGGTGCCGAAGTCGTCGACGGCGAGCGACACGCCCATCTCCTTCAAGGCCTGCAGCGCAGCGAGCGTCGCCTCGGCATTCTGCATCGCCGCGCTCTCCGTGATCTCGAGCTCGAGCGAGCGCGGATCGATGCCGGTCTCGCGCACGATTGCGCACACGGTGTCGATCAGCTCCGGCTCCTGAAATTGTCGTGGCGAGAGATTCACGGCAACGCGCAGATCGCGTCCCGTGGTCGCGCGCATGCGCTGCAGATCGCCGCATGCCTGACGCAGCGCCCACGCGCCGATCGGCACGATCGCGCCGCTGCGCTCCGCGAGATCGATGAACTCGTCGGGGCCGAGGAGACCGCGTGCCGGATGCTGCCAGCGGATCAGCGCCTCGATGCCGACCATCTCCGACGTCATCGTGTCGAACAGCGGCTGGTAATGCAGGAGGAATTGCTCCTTGTCGAGCGCGCGCCGCAGGTCCGATTCGAGCGCCATGCGCCGCGCCTGCTCGTCGCGCATCGCCGGCGTGAAGTGCTGGATGCGATCGCGCCCGAGCTCCTTCGCGCGATGCATCGCGTGCTCCGCGTTGCGCACGAGCGTCGTGGAGTTGTCGCCGTCCCACGGATACAAGCTCACGCCGATGCTCGCGGAAACGTGCACGTGACTGCCTTCGAGCGCGATCGGAACGGAGATCGCGCTGAGGATCTGCTTCGCGACGCTCTTCGCTTCGTCGAGGCCGCCGACGCCGGGGATGAATACCGTCAGCTCGTCGCCGCCGACGCGAGCGACGTTTTCTTCGCTGCCTGCGATCGAGCGGATCATGCTCGCGATCACCTGCAGCGCGTTGTCGCCGACCGCGTGTCCGAACGTGTCGTTCACGAGCTTGAAGTGATCGAGGTCGATGAACAGCACCGCGATCTGCTCGCCGGTCGCGTTGCGCGCGGTGCGCGTGATGACCGACGCGAGACGTTCCTGGAAGAACATGCGGTTCGGCAATCCGGTGAGCGCGTCGCGCCGCGATTCGTAGCGGATGCGCTGCTCGAATTTCGTGCGATTCGTGACGTCGCGATCACTGCCGCGGAATCCGGTGAGGTTGCCATCCGCATCGAACAGCGGCACACCGCTCGTCTCGACGAAACACTCGGAGCCGTCTTTGTGGCGGAGCCGCTGCACGAGGTCGGTCCATCCCGCGCGCGCGGCCACGAGTCGCATGAAGAACTGCTTCACCTTCTCGTGCGACTCGGGGAAGTAGACGTCGACGAACGGATGGCCGATGAGCTCCTGCGGCGTGAAGCCGGTGATGCGCTCGACGGCAGCGCTGCACACGGTGATGCGGCCGTCGACGTCCATCTCCCACATCCATTCGTCGATACCGCTCGGCTGGTGTCCCTGCCGCAGCGCCAGGTCTGCGCGGCGGCGCTCAGTGATGTCGCGATAGTTGAGGACGAGCGCGCCGACGCCGGGATCGTCGAGCATGTTCGCGGCGATGCCTTGCAGCCAGCGCCAGTCGCCGCGCTTCGTGCGCGCGCGGCATTCGAAGCTGATGCTCGTGCCGGGGCGCTCGAGAATCTCGCGGCGCACCTCTTCGATGCGAGAGACGTCCTGCCGATGGAGCAGTGCAAATGCGTCCTCGCCGAGGAGCTCGTCGTCTTCGTAGCCGAACATGCGGTGCAGGGCGGGGCTGAGGTAGATGATTTTTCCGTCAGCGTCGACGAGGAGGATCGCGTCGTACGCATCGCCGACGAGCGTGCGATAGCGCTGCTTGCTCTCGCGTAACGCACGTTCCGCGCGATTGCGCTCGGTGACGTCGTCGACGGTGACGAGGCGCGCGTTCATGCCGTCGATCGCAACGCGCGTCGAAAGCATCTCGACGTCGATCGCGCCGCCGTCTTTGCGCATGTGCGTGAATGTGCGTCGCCGCGCCGGCCCGATGCGCGTCTCCCGATAGTGCAACTGCGCGCGCTCGAGCTCCGCCGCCGGATGAAGATCGGTCACCTGCAGCCGCGCGAACTCCGCCTCGGTATACCCATAGTGCCGAACCGCCGCCGCATTGACCGCGAGGAACGTGAGCTCCGAAGCGTCATACACCCACATCGGCTGCGGATGCTGCTCGAACAGCGTGCGATACACGCCGTCGAGGAACAGGCGATTTTGCGGTGCAGATGACGTCAACGTGTGCGCTTCCGAATCCCGACCAAGTGGTCGGCAACTCGCGCGGCACTGTAGCCGAGCAGCACAGTTTTGAGAAGGGGCAATAAGGGTGCAGAGGTGGACGGCCGCATGTGCCGAATGCTTGCGCCATGCGCGGATGAAAGGCCCCTTTGACAGTCCAGCGCGACTGCCGGCTTCCCATCATTTTCAGGGCGGAATAGCTATCTAGCTGGAAATCCACCATTTATTCGTAGCGAGCGCGGCAGGAGCCTGCGCAGAAAAGTGCACATGCCAAGGGGTAGCAAAGTCCCACCTTCCCGTCACACCCCCTGGTGAGGGCGCCCTCCAAACAACCCCGGCAAGCGCCGGAACAGGAGGGTTTATGCGTTATCTGTCCAACTTCATCGCCCGAGGTGTCGTCGCCGTCGCCGTCGTTACCATTCTTGCCGCCCCGATCGCCGAAGCTCGCACCCGCGATGACGATTCGTGGTTCCTCAGCCGCACGCGGATCGTCAAGTTCCTCAAGAAGTTAGGTCTCATCACGACGGGGGATGATCTCTCGGTTCCAAAGCCATAGTTAAGCCAGGCCCACGAACTCACGCTCAGGATCGACGCGGAGGGCTTCGACGTAGGAACGTACGTTGTTCGCCGTCTTCGCTGAAGCTCTCCGCGCTTCGATCGCTTCGTGCAGATACTCGATCGCTGTCACCGCTCGATTGTTGAGACCAGCATCGCTGAATTGTTGTGCGATCTCGCTCGCGATCGCGGCAGCTTCGTCTGCGTCGTCCCATCCGAGGAGAGCTTCGACCATTTCGAGACCACAGAGTCCCGCTTCCTCGACCATGCCGTGCAGAAGAAACTTGCGTCGCGCGTCGGTGAGTCGCGACATGCCGCGCTTGCGATCGCCGCGATTCAGATAGAGACGGCCGGTCGTGCGCTCGATGCGGACGGCTTCGGCGAACCAGCCGAGATCCGTGAACATCGCGAGTGCCTGCGAGAGATGCATGTTGGCGGAGTCGAGCTCTCCGAGGTGACTCGCGGAGTTTCCGAGGTTGTGATGCAGGCGCGCTTCGGTTTTCGTGTCGTGGAGCTCATGCGCGATCTGCAGAAGCGGCCGCCATCGCTCGTGGGCCGCACGATAATCGCCGTTGCGGTACAAAAGCATTCCTTCAGCGATCGCACAGTAAAGATAGAGACGAGAGTCGCCGTGATCGTTGAAGACATCCTTGCAGTCACCAAGAATCTCTCGCGACTCATCAAAGCGATTCATCTGTTGCAACGTCGTCGCGCGAACGAAGCGCACCACCGCCCGATCGTGCGCGAGCGTCCCGAATGCATCGAGCAGCGCTTCGGCGCGCGCGAGCGCTTCGAGCGCGTCGTCGTATTTCGCGAGATAGCAGAGGGCCTGGCCGCGATCCTTCCACGCGTGTGCGCGGATCTGCGCGACGACGACGGGTGGGTATGCGTTCGCGGGGAGTCCGTCCGCGAGACCGGTTGCGAGTGCGGCCAGCGTCATCGCTTCGCGCGGATTGCGTTCGAGGCGATTCGAGACTTCTTTGCCGAGTCGCTCGAGTGCGCCGCTGTTGCGAAGGTCGTCGTGGAGGACGAGGCTCGGCCACTGATCCGCCGGCGTTTCGCGAAGAAGGCGATCGACAACCTCCGCCGATGTCTCGCGCTCAGCCTGCAGCTTGCGTGCGGTCGCGGCGAATTCGCGCACCCGCTCCGGATCGGGCTCGCGCAGCATGCGGCCGAAGGTTCGAAACTTTTCGTCGTCGTTCATGGAGTACGTCCCTCTTCGCTGAACAGCTTCTCGGCGCGGCGCAGGCACTTCGCGAGGAGCTTTGATGCGTACTTCGCTTTGACGCCGAGGCGAGCGGCGATTTCCGGGACCGTGCAGCCTTCGAAGAAACGCATGTGGAGAATCTGCTGGCATCGCGGCGACATGCACTCGAGTGCTTTGCGCGCCGCGATCTGATCGGGGAGGCTGTCGAGAATGCGCACCGTCGCGGGGTCGACGCGCTCGAGCTCGACTTCGGGATCGGTCGCGATGATGCGGCCGTTGAGGCGCCAGTAGTGCCGCGATGCGTGGCAGATCGCGCCGATCAGCCACGGACGCAGATCGAGCACCGTCGTTCCCTTGCGCAGATAGCTGAGCAGCACGTCGTGCACGAGCGTCTCGGCTTCGGTGTCCGGCACCTGAAACTTGAACACCGCGACCTGCACCAGCAGCGGGAAGTACTTCTCGTACGTCGCCTCGAAATGACCGTGGTCGAATCGTTCGCTGGTCAGAACGCTCATAGAGGGGACCGCCGTCTCTTTTTGGACCTCGCCAAGCAATCTAGCACGATCCCGAGGTAGGCAAACATGGATTTCCGCACACTCCGTAAAGGAGGAGCGGAGTTTGACGCTCAAAGGAGTCAAAACCAGACGCATCAGGAACTTATACGTCCTCGTCGTGCTCGCGCCCCGCAGCCGGAAACGCATCATGGCCCGTTTTGTTTCGCATCGTCCGTGGATTCATGTCGCCGTCGGCGACGTCGTGAAAGTTGCGCGCCGGCGATTCCGCGTGATCGCGATCGGGCACCGCATCGTGCGCTGCGGCGACGGGGTCGAGCACCTCTATGAAGTCGCGACGCGCGCGATTCCGCGGCGCCGCAGGAAGCGCATCCGCGAGCTGCCGTCGAACGTCGTGCGCATGCCGTTGCGCGACGCATCGGTCGTCGCACAGTTCCTGCGCTATCACGTGCTCGTGCGCGTGTACGACGGCGACGCCGACGCGTGGCTCGCGCAGCTCGAGGAGCGAGGCGGAGAGGAAGGCGACATGCGCTTCGTGCGATGGATTCGCACGCGCCTGCGCCACGATCCGTCGCTGCTGACGGCGATCCGCAAGATGGTGGACGCGACGCCGTTCTGGCGGGCGGCGGTCAGCGAGTAGGTCCGTACGTCGAGAGATCCGAAATACACGAAGCGAGATCGCGAATGCACGAAGAGAGATCAAAAATGCACGAGGAGTGATCGCGAATGCACTGCGAGTGATCGTAAATGCACCGGGAGTGATCGTGAATGCACCTCGAGTGATCGCGAATGCACCGGGAGAGATCAAAAATGCACCAAGAGTGATCGCGAATGCACCGGGAGTGATCGAACGATCACGACGAGTGATCCGAGGATCACGATTCGTGACAGCGGCGTTAGGTTTGTGCTGACAACGTCTACCGCGAGTGCGGCGTCATCACGCGACGGCGTTCGCGCAGGAGCAGTGCGTGGACGCCGGCGATGCCGAGTGCGATCACGGCGAATGACGCGGCACCGGTGGCGAGCGTTTCACGTACGCCGAAGCGCAGCATCGACGCGGCGGCCGTCCAAGGCACGAACGCGATCAGCTGGCGGATGCCGAGGCGGCCGTTGCCGCCAACGGCGAAGCAACTGCACGGAACGGGATGGTCGAGGCGCAGTGCGACGAGTCCCGCGATCGCGAACAGCGCGGCGAGCGCGATCACGCTCCACTGAGTGAGCTTCGCATCAGGACGCAGCAACAGCGCGGATGCGATGAGGAGCTCGGCGAGCATGATCGCGATCGCCATCGGCCGCGCGACCGCATCACCGATTCCGAGCCCGCGGATCGTCGCGACGATCGCGCGCGGATTGCGTGCCTTCTCGAGCGCCGCCCAGAGGAGCAAGGCAGCCATCGCGCACGCAAGAGCCTCCGCGACGATGGTCATGCGCTAACGATAGCGCATTCCATCCGGGCGTCAATAAGCAAGTATGGTCAGCGGATTCAGTTCGAATGCACGGGCGGCGTTCCGTCGCGCAGAAAGTCCTGGAGGATCTGCATGCGGTGGGGGACGAACTGTTTTTCGACGATCGGATCGACGCCGTAGCGCGTGCCCGGGCCCGCCTCGCCGTCCATCAGGATGTCTTCGCTGATCATCTGGATGCCGCCGAAGCCGATTTCGAGCTTGAGGCCGCCGCCGAGGGGGATCGCGCCGTTGAAACCGTGGCAGCCGTGGCAGGTCTGGTGCTCGGCGCGCACGATGATGTTCTCGGGCGTGATGGTGCTGCCGACGCGATCGAGCTCCGCCTGAATGCGCTCTCGGAAGACGAGTCCCTCGCCGCCGGCCTTCGACTGATTGAACGGCAGCTCGTATGCGAACGCTCCGAACGATTCGATCGGATTGCTCTCGACCATCAGATATTCGTTCGGGATCTTCATGTGGAAGAGATTGAGGTCGTTGATCGCGAGCGTCGGGACTTGCCGCACGAACTCATCGCGGAACGCGCGCGCCTGGTTCGATTCGTCGGCGCCGTCGAAGAGCAGGCCGTACGGCATGTTCTCGAGCACGTCGGGCGTGAAACGCAGCGTGCAGTCGCCGCTGGCGCACGTCTTCACGAGCCGGAATTGATAGAAGCGGTTCGTCGCCGGACCCGCGACCTGCTGCACGGTGCGGATGCCGCCGCGGCCGCTGAGGTTCGCGACGTCGATGACAGGCGGGAATCCTTCCAGGCCGTCGAAGAAAAATTCTTCGAGACGGGCGCGACGCAGCTTCATCGACTCGACGCTGCTGAGATCCGACCAGAACTGTGCGACCGGTCTGCAGCCGGCGATGCCTGCGGACGGATTCGGATTCGGCAGCACGGCCTCGAAGATGATGTGCAGCCGATCGAGCACGCCGGTCTCGCGATGCGCGAAGACGAGGCGGTACTGCCCGCAATCGGATCCGTCGGGCGGCGCGAGATCGAAACGATTCGCGATGCCGAGCGTGAAGTAGTCGCCGGCGAGATACGGCGTCGCCGCGAGCTTGCCCTCGGGCGTCGGACAGCGCCGCGGGAATCCGTTGAACGACGGCACGCTCTTGATGAGCGTGTCGTCGCAATGCGCGCCAGCGGGATCGGCGAGTCCGGGCCGCGGATTCTGCGTGTCGAACATCTGCCGCATCAATTGCTGCGGCGTGATTCCGGTGACTCCGCTGCGCTCGATGAGCTGCGTGAGCACGCGATCGAGCGAGAAGAATTCGACGATCGGCTTGTCCGTGATCTCGAACGAACGCGTCGCGCTGAGCGGCTTCGGCGGCACCGGCGACCGCACGACGCGCACGCGCGCGGCGGTGAAAAGGAGGAGAGTCGCGAAGGCGATGAGGGTGGTGGCGAAGAGCCTCGAACGACGCATACGACCTCCTTCCGGCATGAATGGGAGAAATGATTTTGGTAGACCTTACCACCACTCTGGCGGCATGGTTCCGGCCGGTTCGGAGAGAGGCGAGCTCGACGGCAGCGGCGGCTACCCCATTCTCATCAATTACTTACCTCGAAATTGCGCGCGAAACTTGACGGTCAATTCTGGTCATATTTCCAATTATTGAGAATACACGGAACCCG
>DATKFO010000515.1:0-9765 GCA_035544355.1 Thermoanaerobaculia bacterium | reverse complement strand
ACCTGCGGCTCGCTCAGCGTGGGTGCTCAGGCTGAGCGCGCTTTTCGCCGTCGTGTTGCTTCGCCATCTCCGTGTTCATCTTCCAGCGTTCGGCATACTCGCCCGGCAACGCGGCGGCGGTAAGGATGACCTGCCGAGCCTCCTGTTTCCGCCGCACGGTCAATCGAATTCTTTGGCCGACCTTGATCTGTCGCAGGAATTCGATCACCTGTGAGTCGGACGAAAAGCGGAGAGTCTTGCCGTCGATTTTCATGATCACGTCGTACGGCTGCAGCCCGGCACGAGCGGCCGGGCCGTTGGGCAACACGTGACGAACATGGAGCCATCCGTCGGAGCCTGCCGTGCGCTCGTACGTGTATCCGAATCCAAGCCATGCGCGATCCTGAGGCGGACGCGCGTTTTGCGCGGCAGTGCTGATGGCGCAGAACGACAGGATCAGCAAGATCGTCAATCTGTACATGTCAACACGATCCTCCTGGCTCGCCCTCGTCATGGACCGGCGCCATCCACTGGTCGCCATCGATCACGACTTCGGCGTTCGGAAATACATTGGCCGCCTTGCAGTGGTCTGCCTTGGTGCCGCCGCAGATCGTGTATTGGCCCGGCGCGAGGAGGAATTGAATTCCGCGCGGGGAGATGTTGCGCGGCGGCCCGCCCTCTTCCGGAGGAAACATCAGTTTGTCGAGGCCGATGAGCTGACCGCTCTGCCGAATGGATGGCCACGGCGGCGTCTTCGTCTGATGAACGATGAGGATTCCGCCTGAAGACGGCACGACGAGCTCCAGCGCGCCGGCTTGTGGGAGCGACAAAGTCCGCAACGTCGTCGGCAGCGCGGGATGCATGACGATCACGTCGACGGATGCGACTCGCGACGGAATGGACAGCACGAATCTGCCCGTCGGTGCACTGACCGCTTCGCGAACTGAGCCTAACGGTGGAATCACGCATTTCACCAATGCGCCGGCAATCGGCTGACCGGACATCGTCATCACGAACCCTGTGAGGGATTGACGCTTTGACACAACGAGGCGCACGGGGCTTGACGTCTTCTCCACATGATGGAGCGTAGCGGAACATTCTCCCGCGTCGCTTCTTGCGTCGAGAAGAACGTCTCCATAGGGCACGCCCGTGAGTTGAAACGCGCCGTCTTGATCACTCTGCGTGCCACCGATCGGGGTTCGGTCGTCTGTCGCCGCGCGGATGAGTGCTCGCACAGGGTTGCCGTCATCATCAACGACAGAGCCACGAATGCGGCCGCCGGGCAGCGTCAATTCCAGCTCTGCGTAATCACGATCGGCTCGCCGTTTCACCTCGACGTTGCGCAGCATGATCTTGGAGCGCTCGCCAGCCGGCGAAATGTCAGCCGAATATCTCCCTTCCTTTGGCAACACCGTCACGAAGTGACCGTCGTCGCCGGTCTTTGTGGTCACATGTTCGCCCGCAGGAGTGCGAAACACGATTTGCCCGGTGATGGCGTCGTCGCCCGCGCTCAACGTGCCCCGAACCTCCACCACCGGCAGCGTGATGTGCAGGAGTGGCGTGCCGCCGTCGATCTTGACCGTCTCGTCGTGATACGTCTCGCTGCCGGAAGAGATCAGAAGCCTGTATTCGCCGGCTTCGAGTCCTTCCCAACCCCAACTTCCCGCGTCCGTCGCTGGGGCATCGGCAACGCGTTTGAAGTAGTCGGACAAAGGCAGCCGGCGCTCCAGCATGACACTCCATTTGCCGCCGCCGGGAGCAACGGGAGGTTGGAGCACAAGGTCGATATTCGCGAGGGCATGCAGAACGACAGGATCGTGAAGGAGGTTTTCACTTCGCGGCGCGACAACGATTCCATTGAGGCGTCCCCTTGCTCCATCTTTGTTCGTAGCGCGAAGTTCGTAGGAGCCATCTTGCAGTCCGGCGAATTGGAAGAACCCGCGCGCCGTTGGTTTCGTTGTGAGTCGCTGGACGCGCTGTGCCGACTCAGCTCCTGCAGCGCCGGAAGCGAGCGACTCCGGCGTCAATTCGATGACAGCGCTAGTCAGATCGGTGTTCCGTCGGTCCGCCGCAATCCATCCAGCGACAGACGCACCTGTCTGCAATCGAAGAACACCGACATCCTTCGTCTCGCCCTTCTTGACGTCGATGTCCCACGCGTACGCCGGCGACCAGCCATCGGCAGCAACACGCAAATCAACGAGAGTCGCAGGCGCTGCGCACTCCCAATTGTCGCTTTCCTGCGTGCAGGCCAGTGGCTCGCGATCGGGGGACGCCTGGGAGGAGTGCAAAGCGATGCTGACGTCGATGGGTGATGGCGCGACCGCGCGCCGCTCTGCAATCACGCGTCCGCGAATCTTCCCCTCGGGCCAGAGAGTCAGGATCGCGCGCTGCGTTTCTTCGCTGCGCGCGACCACGATCGCGTTCGACCAGCATCCTGGCGCTACAGCCTTGATGCGCCAATCGCCCGTGTTTGAAAGTGGGACTGCGCTCGTCGCCCCAACATCCACAGCACCATGATCGACAACTCCCTGACCGCAGCGATCACACTCTGCGAGAACGTGGGCAGACGATGCGCACGGCGTTGCGCCAGCAGTCCTGACCTCGATTGTGATCCGGCGTTCGCCAGCGGCGGCCACCGTCAGCGCAAGAGTGGCGAGGACGCAGTTCACGTAGCGGAGGACGCCCATGGAGATGTTCGCAGCTCCAAGACTACGCCAGGTAGCAGGGGTTGCCCGTGCACCTCGTCTGGCACACCGTGCCATTCGGCATGTGCCAACAGAATTCGCTGACGCCGCAGTTCGAATAGAGCGGGTAGCAGTTGCCGTAGCAGTCCCAGCACTGGTGCCATTCGACGTCGCACCACTGGCAATCGGCCGAAACAGCAGCAGGCGAGAGCACGGCGATCAGGAGAACGATCACGAGGGCACGAAGAGCATTTTTCTTCACGACGACCTCCATCGAGTCTCCGACTCGATCTGAATTTGTGGGAGCGCAGCCGTTCTTTCAATGCCGAGTCACGTTGCGAATGAGCCTGTCTCAGAAGAAAAAGGCCGGAACGCCGGGCGAGGGTGAGTGCGCCCGAGGAGCTCGGTCGAAACCTCGTCCGGCGTTCCGTATCCCCCTCCACCTCGGCTGGGGACACTTGACGACATTTGCTGAGGGCTACGTCCCGGGAACGGAGATCACGCTCGCTGCGAGCATCACGAGCGCGGCGATCACGACGATATCCACGACACATCCCTCCTTCCCGCCCGTCGCGGTTGGTGTGCGGCGGGTTGATCGGAGGGCGCCCTCAGAAGGGAGTGTCGGAAGGGAGGGGAAACCTTATAGGTGAGGGGAAAGAAATGTGGAGTGCGGCGGCCGTGCCGCCGCTTTGGGTCATTCGTTGGTCACGTAGTCGCGAGGTCGCGCAGTTGTGTGGCGAAGCCCCAGGTGGCACAGACACTCTTGTCTGTGCGCCCCGCGCTGGATGAGCCGAAGCACACTGGGCTCCGAGCTCCCGAGTGCGCACAGACAGGAGTGTCTGTGCCACCTTTTTGAGGCGGTCTCCATGGCCGCCGCTCTCCATATCACTCGCGCTTTTCCAGGAACATCCGTACCTGCTGCACGATCACGGGAGTCGCGCTGCCGTGCGCGATGGTCTCACGCAGGAATCCGAGGGCGGTCAGCGCGCCGCCGGTCATGCCGACGTTGGTAAAACTTTCCACGAGTCCGGTGCAGAGCTCGGCGGCGCCGCGCAGGTCGCCGATCGCGAGCAGCGCTTCGATGATGTTGAGTGCGACGAGTGCGGCGTCGGTCGTTGCGCCGAGGCGTTCGAAATCGCGCTTTGCCTGGCGCAGACGCACGATACCGTCGCGCACATCGCCGGAGCGCACGAGCATCCGCCCGAGACTCCAGCGCGTGCGGATCGATTCGGTCTCCATGCCGAGCGCTTCGTAGAGCGAGATCGCCTGCGCGAAGTAACTGCTCGCATCCGAAAGCTGATCGAGCGAGAGATAGCAATTCGCGACGTTGCTGTACAAACGCGCGAGCGTCTCCGCATCGCCGAGATCTTTCGCGACGGGAATCAGCGACAAGAAGAGCTCCAACGCTTCGCGGAACCGCGAGAGATGAAACAGCACGCCGCCCTGCACGATCTTCGCGTGCGTGAAGCGCGCGGACTCACCGAATTGCCGGAACACGCGCGCACTCTGCCGCGCGAGCTGCATCGCTTCGTCGTGCTGCTCCATCTTGAAGAACACGACGCTGCGCAGGTACTGCACGAGCGCGATCGAATACGCCGCGACCGGCGTGTTCTCGAACGCGCGCTCCGCGATGTCGAGCGCGTCGAGCGCCTCGGGATGCCTTCCGAGATAACGCAACGAGTTTGCGCGCTCGAGCCACGCTTGTCCGCTGAGATCGGAGCGCAGCGTCTCGGGATAGTGATCGGCGGATAGCCGCTCGCTGATCGCGATCGCGGAGTCCGCGAGTGTGAGCGCGTGCATTGGCTGCCGCTCGCGCAGCATTCGCGACGTTGCGCACAGACTGCGCACGACGCCTGCAGTGTGCAACTCCGGCGTCGACGCAACGTTCGCGCGCCGAAACGCGGCAGGGCTGGTGAGGATCGGTTTCAGGAAATCGTTCGCGTCTGCATCCTCGGCCACGAGTTGATCGGCGATCGAGCGCATTGCGCCGGGCGGTTCGCGATGGCGTCGCACGGCCTCGGCAAAATCCCACAATGCGCTGGACGACAGCGCCGCCTCGAACTCGCACAGCTCGTCGAGTGCTGCGCGACAGCTCGCACATTGCGGAAGATGCGCTTCGAGCTCGTCGCGGAAGGGGAAGGCTTCGGGATCGTCGAGATACTCGTAGAGCGTTTCCTCGTCGAAATGACGGATCAACGGCTCTCCTTCCCGAGGCATTTGTAAATCTCCCGCGCGCGCTTGCGGCAGGCATGAAGAAGCTGCATCACATAACCGGTCGTCGTCCCGATCTTCTCCGCGATCTCCGCGGCGGAGTAGCCCTCGAAGTAATACATGCGCAACGTCTCGCGGCACTTGGGATTGAGCCGGCTGAGCGCGACGGCGATGGTGATGTTGTTGATGATCTTGTCCTCGATCTCCTGCGTGTCGGGATCGGGATGCTGGGCGATGTCGGGAGGAAGCGGCTGCGTGCGCGCGGCCTTGCGCCAGTACGCGCGGCTCGCGTGGCACACCGCGCCGATCAGCCACTTTTTCGTATCACGCACCTGCGGCTCGCGCAGGAGAAAGGCGATGAACACCTCGCTGACGATCGACTCCGCATCCGCGAACGGGACGTGGAACTTCTTCTCCGCGATCTCACGCAAGAGATCCGCAAGTGCACGATAGGCGTCTTCAAAGAAGACATCACTCCCGCGTGGCGAGCTCGAATGCGCGTCGTCGCCCTCGATGGCGGGCATGTTCGAAGTATATTCGCGTCACGGAGTAGGCAGTTGGCAGTAGGCAGTTGGCAGTGAGCAGTCGGCAGTAGGCAGTGGAGGCTCGCGATTCAACCTCTGCCTACTGCTCACCGCCAACTGCCTACTCGAAAAGGAGACGTCCATGCCGTTCATCGATTCCGTCCTCAAAGAGCTCGAGCGCGAGAGCGCCAGCACGGTGCGCATTCTCGAGCGTGTGCCGTATGACAAACTCGATTGGTCGCCGCATCCGAAATCGATGACGCTCGGCGAGCTGGCGTGGCACATCGCCGGGATTCCGAAGCGCGTCGGGCAGATGCTGCGCGAAGGTGTGTTCGAGCCGAAGCCGGGACGTCCGGCGGGTGTGCCGGCCGAGACCGGCGCGATCGCGGAGGGCTATCGCCAGAACATCGAGGATCTGAAGAATCAGATCGTGGCGATGGGCGACGAGGCGTTGCGCGAAGCGTTCTCGATGCAGCGCGGCGGACAAACGGTGATGCAGATTCCGAAGACCGGCGTCGTGCGCAGCATCCTCCTCAATCACACGTATCACCACCGCGGACAGCTGTCGGTGTATCTGCGCCTGCTCGACGTGCCCGTGCCGGCGATGTATGGCGTGAGCGCAGACGAGGGGTTCTGACGCATGCGCATCATCGGCGGCGACGTTGGCGGCACGAAGACACTTCTTCGTTGCGTGGAATCGAACGGCGAGATTTCTGCGGAAGCACGCTTCGAGAGCGCGAAGTATTCGACGTTCGAAGCGCTGCTCCGCGAGTTTCTCGGAAGCTGCCCCGGCGTGATCGACGCCGCGTGCTTCGCCGTTGCGGGGCCGGTGCTCGGCACGCATGCCGAGGTGACGAATGTCGGCTGGCGGATCGACGCGGGCGACGTCGGAATCGAGCGCGTCGCGCTGATCAACGACTTCTACGCGATCGCGCTCGGCGTTCCGCTCCTCGGCGACGCGGACGTCCTCTCGATTCATCCGGGCAAACGGGAGCGCACCGCACCGATCGCGATCCTCGGCGCGGGCACAGGCCTCGGCGAAGCGATCGTCGCGCACTACGGGACCGAGTGGGTCGTGATCCCGACCGAAGGCGGCCACGCCGATTTCGCGCCGCAGGACGAAGAGCAGGCGAGGCTCTATCTGCATCTCCGCGAACGCCTCGGCGGCCACGTGAGCTGGGAGCGCGTGCTCTCCGGCATGGGACTCGTCAACATCTTTACCTTTCTCGGCGGACCCGAGATCAAACCGAAAGAGATCGCCGAGCTCGCCGCGAACGGCGACGCGCGCGCGGTGCACACGTTCGACATGTTCGTCGACATCTACGGCGCCGAAGCCGGCAACATGGCGCTGCGCATCCTCGCGCGCGGCGGTGTCTTCCTCGCGGGCGGCATCGCCGCGAAAAACGTCGCGCGCTTCACCGACGGAAAATTCGTGACCGCGTTCCTGCGCAAAGGCCGCTTCCACGCAATGCTCGACGCAATCCCGGTCGATCTCATCACGAACGAGAAAGTGGGATTGATCGGGGCGGTGGAAGGGGCGCGGCGAATGCTGCGGTGAGTCGAGTTGCAGAGTGACAGAGTTGCGGAGTTGCAGAGAAGGATGAACCCGTTTCACGGCCTCCTCTGCAACTCTGTCACTCTGCAACTCTGCAACTCGTCCACTGGAATCACTCCCGCCCGCCATCCGTTCCACTGCCCCGCATGGGTCTCAGCGTAGGTATCGTCGGTCTCCCCAACGTCGGCAAGTCCACCATCTTTAACGCATTGACGGCAGCAGGCGCGCAGAGCGCGAACTATCCGTTCTGCACGATCGAACCGAATGTCGGCATCGTGCCGGTCGTCGATCCGCGTCTCGTCAAGCTCTCCGCGCTCGCGCAGAGCAAGCAGGTCGTCTTCACCGATCTCAAGGTCGTCGACATCGCCGGCCTCGTGCGCGGCGCGAGCAAGGGCGAAGGCCTCGGCAATCAGTTCCTTGCGAATATCCGCGAGACCGACGCGATCCTCCACGTCGTGCGCTGCTTCGTCGATGAGAACGTCGTCCACGTCGAAGGCAGCGTCGATCCCGAGCGCGACATCGACGTGATCGAGACCGAGCTGTTGCTCGCCGATCTCGAAGCGATCACCAAGCGCCTCGATCGTGTCGGCCGCCTCGCGCGTGTCGGACAGAAAGAGTACGCGGCGCAAGTCGAGGCGCTCGAGAAAGCGCGCGAGGCCGTGGAGAAGGGGACGCCGCTGCGCGCCGCCGGATTCACGGACGACGAAAAAGAAGCGCTGCGCGAGCTGAGCCTCATCACCATGAAGCCGGTGCTCTACGTCGCGAACGTCGCCGAGTCCGATCTCGGCAACGAAACGCCGCTGCTGCAGAAAGTGCGCAGCATCGCGGCCGACAAAGGCGGCGAAGTCGTCGTGATCTGCGGCGAGCTCGAAGCACAGATCTCGCAGTTGCCGCAGGCCGAACGTGAGGATTTCCTCAGCCACATGGGACTCGACGAGCCGGGCCTCAACGCACTCGTGCGCGCTGCCTACAAGCTCCTCGATCTCGAAACCTTCTTCACCGCCGGTCCGAAGGAAGCGCGCGCATGGACGCTGCATCGCGGCGCAAAAGCGCCGCAGGCCGCGGGCGAGATCCACAGCGACTTCGAGCGCGGCTTCATCCGCGCCGAGACGATCGCGTTCGACGACTACATCACCTGCGGCAGCGAACAAGCCGCGAAAGCCGCCGGGAAGATGCGCAGCGAAGGGAAGGATTACGAAGTGCAGGACGGCGACGTGATCCTGTTCCGATTCAATGTCTGAGTTTGTCGTACGATGCCGCCGATAGCGATGAGGAAACTCGAAACGCTGACGATCCAAAATTACAAGTCGATCGTCGATCAGACGCTGCGACTGGAATCGCTCAACGTTTTCATCGGCGGCAATGGATCGGGAAAGTCGAATCTCGTCGAGGTCTTCCGGCTTCTGCGTGAGACCGCGAATCACAATCTCGCCAAATACACGGCCGTCAAGGGCGGCGCCGATGCACTGCTCCACTTTGGCCGCAAGAAATCGCCGTGGATGCGGTTCCGCCTCACGTTCGATGGAGACGGTTCTTACGATGTGACACTCGCCGGAACGGCGGCGGACGAGTTGGCCTCGAACTGGACCATGCGTCCGGCTTTGGCCGTACCGCAGATTGAGCACGATCTTCAGAGCTATCAGGCCTACCACTTTCACGACACGAGCGATTCCGCTCCGATGAAGGGGCTGAACGACGTCGACGACAATCGTTTTCTACGGCCACAGGCGGAAAATCTCGCTGCGTTTCTTTACTGGTTGCAGGAGAAAGAGCCGGCGCACATGGCGAATATCCGCGACACTGTTCGCCAAGTCGCTCCGTTCTTCGATCGCTTCCTGCTCGCTCCTTCGCGTCTCAATCCGTCGAAGATCCGTCTCGAATGGCAGGAGAAGGGAACCGACACATACTTCAACGCCTCTTCACTCTCCGACGGAACGCTGCGATTCATTTGTCTTGCGACTTTGTTGCTGCAACCCGAGCTTCCGTCGCTCGTGCTGCTCGATGAGCCGGAGCTCGGTCTGCATCCCGCGGCCATCACTTTGTTGGCGGAACTGCTCGCGTCTGCCGCGACTCGTACGCAGGTCATCGTTGCGACGCAGTCCGTGACGCTCGTCAATCAGTTCGAGCCGCATCAGGTTTGGACGGTGGATCGCGTCGACGGCGCGAGCGTGTTTCGTCATCTCGCGAGCGAAGATATGGCCGGCTGGCTCGAGGACTACGCGCTCGGCGAGCTCTGGGAGAAGAACGTGTTGGGCGCGCGGCCGTGATGAAGCGCGGACTCATTCTCGTCGAAGGTCAGACCGAAGAACGATTCGTCAAGGACGTTCTTGCACCTGAGTTCTATCCTCGCGATTTCTATCTCGTGCCGACGCTGTTGGTGACGAAACGGGTCAAGCACGATGCGGACTTCAAAGGCGGCGTCACGACGTATCAGAAGTTCCGCAAGGACGTCGAACGCCTGTTGCACAGCAACGTATCGGTGGTCACGACTCTGCTCGACTACTACGCGCTTCCGAGCGACTTTCCGGGCATGAAGACTCGACCCGCAAAGTCTCCGCGCGATCGCGTGTTGCACGTCGAGCAGTCAATCAAACACGATCTCGGATCTCCTTCGAACTTCGTTCCGTTTCTCGCGTTACATGAGCTCGAAGCGTGGCTCTTCGCGTCGCCGGAGGAGCTTCCTCGGACGATGACGCAGCCTAAGAAACAACAAGCATTTCAGGCAATCTGCGAGAGCGTCGCAACGCCTGAAGAGATCGATGAGGGTGCGACGACGGCTCCGTCGAAACGAATCCTGGCGTTGTTCCCG
>DATKFO010000514.1:0-2335 GCA_035544355.1 Thermoanaerobaculia bacterium | reverse complement strand
TGGCGGCAGGCGGTGCGCAGTACCCATTCGCCGATCGGCACGATCATCCCGGTCTCTTCCGCGAGTCCGATGAATTCGTTCGGCGCGATGAGGCCGCGGCGCGGATCGCGCCAGCGCAGCAACGCTTCGAGCGACACGATGCGCCGCTTCGAGCGGTCGTAGATCGGCTGATACCAGAGCTCGAGCTGCTCGCGCTCGATCGCGTAGTGCAGGCTTTGCTCGAGCGCGAGACGCGACACGTAGCGCTCGTTCATGCTCGGCGTGAAGAGCTGCGCCTGATTGCGCCCGAGCTCCTTCGCGCGATACATCGCCGCGTCGGCGCACTTGAGCAGCGCCTCGACGTCGTCGCCGTCGGCGGGAAAGAAGCTGACGCCGATGCTCGCGGTCACGAAGAGATCGTGGCGATCGATCGTGAACGGCTTGCCGATCGCGTCGAGCAATTTGCGCGCGATGCCGGCGACCGCTTCGCTGCTGCTCATGTCGGGGATCAGGATGCTGAACTCGTCGCCGCCGATGCGCGAGATCGTGTCGGACGCACGCAGGCAACTCTGCAATCGCTTCGCAACTTCGGCGAGCAGCACATCGCCGAACGAGTGCCCGAGGCCGTCGTTGACGAGCTTGAAGTGATCGAGATCGAGATAGAGCACAGCCAGGCCGTGGCGATTGCGCCGCGCGAGCGAGATCGTGTTCACGACGCGGTCGCGAAACAGCAGGCGATTTGGCAGGCCGCTGAGCGAGTCGTAGTACGCCTGATACTCGAGCTGCTTTTCCGTTGCCTTGCGCTGCGTGATGTCGCGGTAGTTGAGCACGATCGCGCCGACGCTCGGCTCGTGCAGCAGATTCTGGCTGAAGCCTTCGAGCCAGATCCACGAGCCGTCCTTGTGCTGGAAGCGCAGCTCGCCGTGCGCCTCCTGGCTCGGCGCCGCAACGATCGAGGCGAGCGAGTCGCGCGTGGCGGAGCGCTCGCGCGGATGCACGAGATCGAGGATGTTCTGGCCGATCAGCTCGTGCTCTTCGTAGCCGAGGAGGTAGCGCGTCGACGAGCCGGCGAAGGAGAAATTGAGGTCCTTGTCGAGCAGCGCGACGCCGCTCCAGCTCTTCTCGACGATCGTGCGGAATCGTTTCTCGCGCAGTTCGAGCGCGTGTTGTGAGCGCAGGCGCTCGGAGATGTCGCGGATGAATGCGGTGTAGCCGTCGACGAACGGATCGATCGTCACTTCGACTGGAAACTCCTCGCCGTTTGCGCGCGACGCAACGGATTCGACGCGGCGCCACTGGCGATTCGTGACGGTGAAGATCGCGTCGGCGAAGAGGTCGGGAGGCAACGGCCGTCCGATCGTCTCGCGCGCGGTCAAGCCGAATGTCGTTTCCGCCTGCGGGTTCCACTCGATCACGTTGCCGGCGCGATCGACGCTGATGACGGCGTCGAGTGCGGATGCGATCAGCTGGCGCAGGCGCGCTTCCGACTTGCGCAACGCCTGTTCGGTGCGGCCGCGCATGAGCGTCTCGCCGAGAATGTTCGCAGTGGAGTTGAGGAACGCGAGCTCGTAGTCGGCGAACACGCGTTCTTCATTCGCGTAGGCGAGGAGCACGCCGTACGCGCCGTCCTGGGTGCGGATGACGACGCCGCAGCCGCTGCGCACGCCGTGGAATTGCTGGAGGTGCGTTGCCTTGAAGCGCGTCTCGGACTCGAGATTGCTGAACGTCAGCGCCGACTCGCCGAGGAGCGTGACCATCCCGAGCGACTCGTCTTCGTCCGTATCGCGCTCGCAGTGGAGGAACGTCGCATTCGCGCCGATCGCGGCGCGCACGATCATGCGGCCGCCGGGCGTGAGCTCGAGCGCGCGGCAGTGACCGACGCGCAGCGTGAGCTCGACGAGCGCGCAGGCCTGGCCGAGGAGGATCATCGGATCGACGCCGGTGAGCGCGGCCTGTCCGAGCTCCGCGATCGCCGTCTCCTGGCGATTGCGCGCATCGATCTCCGCGCGCAGACGCGCCAACTCATCGTCGGCAGCGCCGCCGCGAATGACGTGGAGAGACTGGTGCTGCTGCTCCGACATCACACTCTCTTGTTTTGAGCTCGGTGCAAATTAAGCCACAGTTCGTAGCAAAAGCGTGACCGGGACCACGTTCGTGCAGACCGTCTCGGTGGCGCAGACACTCCTGTCTGTGCGCACTCGGGACCGGAGCCCACTGTGCATCGGCTCATTTCGCGCGGGGCGCACAGACAAGAGTGGTCTGTGCCACATTTGAAGTGCGGCGGCCATGCCGCCGCTTTGGGTCGCGTGTTCGGTCTGCGAGGTAGCGGGTCACGCGGTGAACCTGGAAGGCTACG
>DATKFO010000513.1:0-2172 GCA_035544355.1 Thermoanaerobaculia bacterium | reverse complement strand
CACGAACCGTCCGCTCCTCGGCATCCCCTACGGCGTGAAGGACCTGCTCGCGACGAAAGGCATTCCGACGACGTGGGGCGCGGAGCCGTATCGCAAACAGGTCTTCGATTACGACGCGGCGGTCGTCGAGCGGCTCGCGAGCGCCGGCGCGGTGCTCGTCGCGAAGCTCGCGATGGTCGAGCTCGCGGGCGGCTTCGGCTACAACAACGCTGACGCGTCGTTCACCGGTCCGGGCCGCACGCCGTGGAATCTCGAGTTCTGGTCCGGCGGCTCTTCGAGCGGTCCTGGCGCCGCTGTCAGCGCTGGACTTGTACCGTTCGCGATCGGCAGCGAGACGTCGGGATCGATCATCACGCCATCCGCGTTTTCCGGCGTCACCGGATTGCGTCCGACGTACGGCGCGGTGAGCCGCTTCGGTGCGATGGCGTTGTGCTGGACGCTCGACAAGCTCGGACCGATGGCGCGCAGTGCCGCCGATTGCAACACCGTGTTCGGCGCGATCTCCGGCGACGATGAACGCGATCCGACGACGCACGGCGTGTTCCCGTCGGGACGCGCGCGCTGGATCGCGAGCACGACGCACGCGACGAATCCGCGCAAGGTGAAGATCGGACTCGTCAAAGGCTCGTGGGATCGCGTGCAGCCCGCGGTGCAGGCAAATTTTCTCGCGGCTGTCGACGTGCTGAAATCGCTCGGCCACACAGTCAGCGAAATCGACTATCCGAACTTTCCGCATGGCCCGACGGTTTCGATCATCGTCGACGCGGAAGGCGCGAGCGCATTCGAAGATCTCCTTCGCGACGGCCGCGCGAAACAACTCCGCTCCGCCGCCGATCGCATCGGCGGATTCGAAGCGGCGGCGACGCTCGCGATCGACTACATCCGCGCGCAGCGCGTCCGTGCGAAGATCAATCAGGCGCTCATGAACATGTTCGGAGAGGTCGATCTCATCTGCTCACCCGCGCGCTCGACCGTCGCGTATCCGATCGGTCCGAATTTCAGCGATGTGTACAAAGACGTCCGCAGCGGACCGGGCGTGATCCCGAGCATGAACCTCCTCGGCGCACCCGGAATCGCAATGCCAAACGGTTTCGGCGATCACGGTCTACCGACGTCGATCCAACTCAACGCAGCACCTGCAAACGAAGTGACACTGCTCAACGTCGCGATTCAATTTCAGCGCGCGACTGAACATCACACGAAGACACCGCCGGGGTTTTCATGAGTAGGCAGTTCGCAGTGGGCAGTGGGCAGAAAAAGCCGGATAAACTTCTGCCCACTGCCAACTGCTCACTGCCCACTATGTTCAACGACCTACCTCCCATCGGCTTCGGCGGCATGCCGCTCTCGATTCAAGGCCGTCCCACGGAAGACGTCGGACGCGAAGTGTTGCGCGCCGCAATCAACGCGGGCATGACGTTCATCGACACCGCGGACGTCTATTGCTTCGATGATTCCGACATCGGCCACAACGAACGTCTGATTGCGTCGGTCGTGCGCGATTTCCCTGACGTCAAAGTCGCGACGAAAGCGGGACTGCGCCGTCCGCGCGGCGCGTGGGTCTCGGACGGACGCCCGAGCCACATTCGCGAAGCGTGCGAGAGGAGCCTGCGCGCACTCGAGACCGATCAGATTTTTCTCTATCAATTCCACGCGCCCGATGCGGGCGTGCCGTTCGAGAAAAGCGTCGAAGCGTTCGCGGCGCTGCAGCGCGAAGGAAAGTTTCTCCACTTCGGCGTGAGCAACGTGAGCATCGAACAGCTCGATCGCGCGAGCCGCATCCTCGAAGTCGTGTCCGTGCAGAATCGACTCAATCCATATTTTCGCGAATCGATCGACCTCGCGCAGGAGTGCGCGCGTCGCGGCATCGCTTTCCTCGCGTATAGCCCCGTGGGCGGTGGACGTCTCGCGAAGAAGCTGCCAAAGTTCGAAGTGCTGCAATCGCTCGCAGCGAAACGCGGACGCTCCGTGCACGCGATCGTGCTCGCGTGGGTGCGCGCACAAAGCGCGACCGTGATTCCGATTCCAGGCGCTCGCACCGTCGAGCACGCGATCGACAGCGCCCGCGCCGCGGATCTCGTCTTGTCGCCGGACGAAATTGGCGCGATCGACGCGGCCGAGTTTTCGCGCGCATAGGGTGTGGAGTGCGGCGGCCATGGTTCAACCCGGATA
>DATKFO010000512.1:0-4379 GCA_035544355.1 Thermoanaerobaculia bacterium | reverse complement strand
GCACGCGATCGTCAACGCCGGCTTCCGCGTCAGCTTCGAGAAGAACGGTACCGTGCGCGACGCGACGCTGTTCTACAACGGCCTCGCGAAATTGCCGTCGCGGATGACAAAAACCGAAGCGCTGCTGCAAGGCTCGAAGTGGAACGAGGCGACGCTGCAACGCGCGCTCGACTCGATCGCATTGGAAGTCGCCGCCGTCATCATCCCGATTCCGGGCACGAACTTCCTTCCGCCCGGCTATCGCGAAACGCTCACCGAATCACTGTTCTACAAATACTTTCTCCACGTCGCACTCACGCTCTTTCCCAAGGAGGTCCAGCCGGAGAATCGTTCCGGCGGCGAGGCCTATGTGCGCCCGCTCTCCGGCGCGACGCAGGACATCGAGGTCTATCCGCTCGAAGCGCCGCTCGGCGAGCCGATCCTGAAAACGACCGCGTTCATTCAGGCATCCGGCGAACAGAAATACACACAGGACATCCCGCTGCCGCCGCACGGCTACGACAGCGCGTACGTGCTCAGCACGCGCGCAAAAGCGAAGTACCGCTTCAAGGAAGGGATGCTGAAGCGCATCGCGAAAACGTACGCCGGCTTCGTCGCGCTCATCACCGCCGACGACATCCCCGCCGCAAAGGAAGTCGGCCTCGGCCTGGACGATCCGATCTTCGCGCTCAACAACGAAGTCATCTCGTGGGGACAGCCGATCGCACTCGTCGTCGCCATGGATCGCTGGACCGCGCAGCAGGTCGCAACGTTCGTTCAGGACGATCAGATCGAGTACGACGATCAGACGCCCGCGCTCACGATCGGCGAAGCGCTCGCGCTGCCGCATCGCGAAGGCATCTTCAAAGACCAGCCGAAGATCGGCGACGTGCACATCCCATTCATCCGCCGCAAAGGCAGCGACGAGAAATGGCTGCGCGATCCCGAGAAGCCGATGAAGGGCTGCATCAACGTCGAAGGCTTCATGCACAACGAAGGGCAGGCGCACTTCTACATGGAGACGCAGGCGTGCATCGCCATTCCCGGCGAGCAGGGAAAGATGACCGTGTACTCGACGACGCAGCAAGGCGCCGGAGTCCAGCAATCGATCGCCAGCGTCCTCGGCGTCGGCAACAGCAACATCATCATCCTCCAGCGTCCGCTCGGCGGCGGATTCGGCGGCAAGCAATTCCGCCCGTCGATCGTCGGACCGGCCGTCGCGGTCGCCGCGTGGAAGCTCGATCGTCCCGTGCGCCTGATGCTCGATCGCAACGTCGACATGAACACGATCGGCAAGCGCCATCCGTATCAGGGCGAGTTCGTCGCGTCGGTCGCGAAGAACGGCGAGATCAAAGGCTATCGCGTGCAGCTCTACTCGAACGGCGGCATGTCACACGACGCGAGCTTTCCCGTGATGGATCTTTCGCAGCAGCATTCCGACGGCGGCTACTACGTACCGACATGGGAGAGCCGCGGCGACGTGGCGAAGACGAACAACGCGAGCAACACCGCGTTCCGCAGTTTCGGCGTGACGCAGGCAACGCTGATCGTCGAAGAAGGCATCGAGAAGATCGCGCACACGCTCGGCATGCGCGCGGAAGACGTCCGCTGGAAGAACATGTACGAGAACGGCACCCCGAAGAAATCGCAGACGACGCCGTACGGAGAAAAACTCAATCACTGCAACCTGCGCACGATCTGGAAGGACCTGATGAAGTCCTCGGACTTCGAGAAGCGGCGCGCGGAAGTCGAGAAGTTCAACCGCAAGAATCGCTGGCGCAAACGCGGTCTGACGATGATCCCGCTCAAGTACGGCATCGGCTATCAACCGCGCCTGCTCGATCAGGGCATCGCGATCGTGATGGCGTACGCAGCCGACGGCACGGTGATGCTGCAGCACGGCGGCGCGGAATCGGGCCAGGGCATCGACACGAAGATGCAGCAGATCGCCGCCCACGTCCTCGGCATCGACATGAAGATGATCCAGGTCGCGCAGACATCGACCGCGATGATGCCGAATGCGACGGCGACCGCGGCGTCATCGGGATCGGATCTCTTCGGCGGCGCAGTGAACGACGGATGCTTGACGCTGCGCCGGCGCCTCGAGGAGTACCTGAAGAAATCGAACGCGGTGAAGGGCTGGAAGACGCACTGGAAAGAAAAGTGGCCCGACATCATCAGCGCCGCGTACGCCGCGCGCATCAGCCTCATCGCCGAGGGCTTCTATCGCACGCCATTCATCGGCGACGTCGAAGGGATCCATTCGCAGGGACGCGCGTTCCTCTACTTCATCTTCGCGGCGGCGGCGTCCGAGGTGGAGATCGATGTGCTCACCGGCGAGCAGCAAATCCTGCGCGCCGACATTCTTTATGACGCAGGACACAGCCTGAATCCGTGCCTCGACGTCGGCCAGATCGAAGGCGGCTTCGTGCAGGGCTCGGGACTGATGACGTCGGAGCAGCTGATGTACGAGCGCGACGGCAGCCTCTACTCGAACGGCACGTGGGAGTACAAACCGCCGACGAGCAAATCGATCCCGATCGATTTCCGCGTCACGCTCAGCCGCGGCGGAAGACCGAACAAAGACGACTCCGCAGTCGCGGGATCGCGCGCACTCGGCGAGCCGCCGTTCGTGTTGTCGACGTCCGTCTACTTCGCGATCAAGCAAGCCATCATGGCCGCGCGCCGCGATCAGGGCGACGACACGTGGTTCTACATGCCCGCACCGGCAACGGTGGGAAGAATTCGCGAGCACTGCAGAGTGGAGCGGAAGGCGATGCGACTTTAGGAGATGAGATGAGAAGGCCAACCTCCACGCAGTAGCCGTTAGGCTCTGCAGCGAGAGATGAAGCTCGAAAGGAGATTGGCCATGAAGAAGTCTAGCAAGAAGACGAGCGAGAAGACGATGAGCGATGGGGTGGTGGCGATCGGGATTGATCTGAGCGATCGGACCGGACGGTTCTACGCGATCGACAACGAGGGAGAAGAGATCGCCGCGGGAGCGATCACGCTGCGCACGCCGGAGTTGGAGAAGTGGGCGCAGTCGATCGCGCCGACGGTGATGGCGATCGAGGCAGGAACCCACTCGCCGTGGATCAGCCGGCTGTTGGCCCGGTGTGGGCACGAGGTGATCGTGGCCAATCCGGTGAAGGTGGCGTTGATCACCAAGAACGTGCAGAAGACCGATCCGGTGGACGCCGAGTATTTGGCGCGACTGGCGCGACTGGATCGAAAACTATTGTTTGCGATTCAGCATCGAGGAGAGCAAGCGCAGATCGACCTGCAGGTGATCCGCACCCGAGAGATCGCAGTGCAGGTGAGGTCGAAGCTGATCAGCCACGTACGGGGAGCGGTCAAGTCCTTCGGCGGACGACTGAGCAAGTGCTCGACCGAGGCGTTCGTGAACAAGACGCGCAAGCAGATCCCGGAGCCTTTGACCAGAGCGCTTGATCCGATGTTCGATCAGATCGATGAGCTCACGAAAACGATCGACGGGTATGACCGACAGGTTCTGCATCTGATCGAGCAGCGGTACCCGGAAGTGAAACTGGTGACCCAGATCAAGGGAGTGGGTGCACTGACCGGGCTGGCATTCGTGGTGGTGCTCGAGGATGCACGGCGATTCGCCAGCAGCCGAAGCGTGGGACCGTTCCTGGGCTTGACGAGCAAGAAAGATCAATCGGGAGACAACGATCCCCAGCGAGGAATCACCAAAGCAGGGGACCGATTGTTGCGGCGGTTGCTGGTCCAGAGCGCGCACTACATCCAGGGACCGTTCGGCGAGGATAGCGATCTGCGCCGACACGGCGAGAAGATCGCTGCCCGCGGCGGCAAGCGAGCCAAGAAGCGAGCGACGATTGCCGTGGCCCGCAAGCTGTCGGTGTTGATGCATCGGTTGTGGGTGAGCGAACAGACCTACGAGCCGCTGCGGAACAGCACCAACACCGCGGAAGCAACAAAAGCCGCATGATCGACAGCACGGAATACGCAACAAAGAGACGAAAATCCAAAAAGCTCAGCTAGGGAAAAAGCAAAAGCAAAGTCGTGCCCCCACCGAGTCTTTGAAAGGAAAACAAATCGCGACGGCGTTGCCGGCCGCGTGAATCGGGAACTCGAAGGCGGGTGACTGCGATACCGCACTGGACTGGGCTGATCGAGCTCAAGTCGCTTTGGAGATAGCAGCCCCAACTCTCGAACGAGCGAACCTCAAAATGCACCGGTCTCACAAAGACCACTCAGAGTGCGGATGGAAGTGTGGATCGCCCGATTCATCGGACCGACAACCAAGAGCGCAACCGACCCTCGGAAAATGAACGACGACATCGGTGCGGCATCGCTCGAGCGCCAAGGCGCTCTCCCGATGCCGACTTGACAGATGATGGCCTTCTCATGGAAGTGCG
>DATKFO010000511.1:0-5387 GCA_035544355.1 Thermoanaerobaculia bacterium | reverse complement strand
TAGGGCCGCCTCTCCAGGCGGCCCGGACAACCTAAGAGGTTGTCCTACGTTTCTCGAACTCGCGTTCGTAGAACCGCATCGCCCCGTCGCCGAATGTCACGAGCTCGTCGACCTCTTCGTTCTCGTCGCGCGCGCGCCATGTGTCGTGCGCGAAATGCGTGAGCGGCAATACGAGGCGTCCCCATCGCAGCGTTTGATCGTGCACGGACGCGGACCCGTACGCATCGTGCTCGTACTCGCCTTCGATCTCGCGCGTTGGCTCCGAAGGTGGCGGCGTCGCGCGAATGCGCGCGCGGCGCAGCGATTCATCGATTGCAAGGTAGTGCGGGTTCCAATCGACGAACGGTTCGTCGAGGAGGAAATCGAGCAGCGCGTTGCGCAGCGCGAAGACGGCGAGCGTGCGGCCGATGTTCGTCAGGATCGCGAAGCCGGCGCGCAGCTCGGGGACGAGATCGAGGTGCACGCGGAACCCGTTCATCGAGCCCGCGTGCCACGCGAGCTGCGCGCCGCGATAGTCCTGCACGGTCCAACCCATCGCCGCTGCGATCGTTGTCGTGTGCGGATTCGCATCCGCCCAGAGACCCTCACGACGGATCGGCGTCTGCGCGGTTTTCGTTTCTGCGAAACGCGGATCGTCGAGATGGAAGCGCAGAAAGTTCGCGAGCTCGCGCGCGTTCGAGCGGATCGACGCCGCGGGATCGATGCGATCGTCGCCGATGCGCTGTTCGATCGCGCGTGTGCCGTCGAAGCGATGGCCACAGACAGGAGTGTCTGTGCCACATGTCGTCCGTGTCATGCCGAGCGGCTCGAGAATTCGCGTGCGAATGAAATCCGCCCACGACATCCCCGACACGCGCGCGACGATCTCGCCCGCGGCGATGTACGTGATGTGCTGGTACTGATAGCCGGAGCGGAACAGCATGGCGAGCGGGATCTTGCCGAGGCGGCGGATCAGGTCGTCGTTCGTGAATGTGGATTTCGTCCCGAGCTCGTCGTTGCGTTTGAGGCCTGTGCGATGCGCGAGCAGATCGCGCAGCGTGACGTGTTCGTCGGCGAACGGATCGTGCAGATGAAAAAAATCGAGATGCTTGCGGACGGGATCGTTCCAGCCGAGACGGCCTTCCGCGACGAGGATGGCCAGCGCGGTCGTCGTGAACGTCTTCGTCGCCGACGCGAGCTGAAAATTCGAATCGACGGTGCAGTTGTACGCGTTGCAGAAAACGATCTCGCCGTCGCGCACGACGACGACCGCGGCACTCGGAATGTGCCACGCGCGCATCGCGTCGGCGAACAGGCGATCGAGGTTCACTTGCGCACGAACGTCTCGCCGAACAGCGTCATTGACTGGATCGCGCCGTCTGCGCCGATCGCGAACGTGACTTGTTCATCGACGTCGTCGGCTTCGGAGAGTGCGCTGAACGTGTCGTAGTGAAAATGCGTCAGCGGAATCGCCAGGCGGCTCCAGCGCAGCAGGAGCGATCCGTTGACGAGGGAGATCGTCGCGCTGCCGTAGCCGCGGCTCTCGTACGTGCCGGCGTACGCGGCGAGATCCTGCGACGGCTTCGTGTTCGGATTCCGCTTCGCGTCGCGCTCGCGTTTCTTCGCTTCGTCCTGTTCGTCGGATTTCTTGTCGAGCGCGAGGAAGTACGTGCTCCAGTCGCGCTGCGGGCGTGCGAGGAGCATGTCGATGAGCGCGTTGCGCATCGCGATCAGTGCGTAGCCGCGGCCTGCGTTGATCAGGATCGCGAAGCCGAATTTCTGCTTCGGGAGCAAATCGACGTGCGTGCGAAATCCGTTGAGTGCACCTGCGTGCGAGACGAGCAGCTCGCCGTGGTAATCCTGAATCGTCCAGCCCATTCCGTACGCCATGAGATTCGATTCGGAGCTCGTCTCGCGCGTGAGGCCTTCGATGCGGATCACCGTCTGCGGCGTTTTCGTTTCGTTCAGCGCTTCGGCGGAGATCACGCGCTTGCCGTCGAACAATCCGTCGCCGAGCTGCATGCGCACCCAGTTCGCCATGTCGTGCGCGTTCGATTTGATCGCGCCTGCCGCTGCGAGCGCGGTCGTGTCGATCGGCTTCTGGATGATGATCGAATCGGTTTTGCGATCGTAGCGATGTCCGCTCGCGCGATCGGTCGATGCGTTCCAATCCGCGTCGCTGACGCGCGTCGACGTCATCGCGAGCGGCGTGAAGATGCGCGTCTTCACGAATTCGCTCCACGGCATTCCCGATGCGGACGTAACTGCCTCGCCCGCGGCCATGAACATGACGTTTTGGTACTGATACGTGCTGCGGAACGATTTCGATAGCTCGACGTCGCCGATCATCCGCACGACTTCGGCAGTCGTCCACGGCGCGTTGTCCCAAAGCTCGTCGTGCCGCGAGAGGCCGGTGCGATGCGAGACGATGTCGCGCAGCGTGACCATCGACGACGCGCACGGATCGGCGAGGCGGAAGTAGTCAACATGCTGACGAACTGGATCGTCCCATTGCAGCTTCTTGTCGTCGACGAGAATGGCCAGCGCCGCGGACGTGAACGCCTTCGACGTCGACGCGATCTGGAACAGCGTGTCGGGCGTCACCGCGCCGCCGCCGTTCTCTTTCACGCCGTAGCCCTTGAGATAGATCACGCGATCGTTCTGCACGATCGCGATCGCCGCGCCGGGGATCTTCCACGCGGCGATCGTCTCGGTGACGAGGCGATCGACGGCGCGCGTGTCGATGGTTTGGGCGTGGAGCGGAAGTGCGAGGAGCGCCGTCAGAACCACAAGTTTCCACAGCTTCATGCGGTTTTCTCCGAGCGGCGCACGAGCGCCTCGCGAATGATGAAGAAGACGATGCCGGTGAGGAGCACGTAGATCGCTCCCTCGCGCAGATGTTTTTCCGGCGAGACGAGCGAGAAGGTCCAGAGGCCGAGAGCGATGATGGCGGGGAGCGGGTAAAGCCACATCTTGAACGGGCGTGGGCGATTGGGTTGTGTGGTGCGCAGGATGACGGAGCCGATGATCTGCGCGATGAAGGGAATCAGTGCGCGGATCGAGATGATGCCCTGCACCACATCTTTGAGGGGCAGCCAGCAGAAGATCGCGGCGACGCAGCCGAGAAAAATCACCGACGCGATCGGGTACGAGTCTTTCGCGTGCAAGCGCGCGAAGATACTGAAGAAGTTCCCGTCGCGCGCGGCAGCAAAGAGCACGCGCGAGTAGCCGAGCATCACGGAGAACACGGATGCGAATGCAGTCCAGAGAATCATCACCGTGACCCACTTCGCCGCGCTAGGCCCGACGAGCGTCGCGACGTAGTCGCTGATCACAGAGTGCGATGTCGACGCGATCTTGTACGGCAGCACGGAGACGACGCTCGCCTGCATGAGGATGTAGATCACCGCGATCGCGAGGATCGAGATCACGATCACGCGTGGAATCGTTTTTTCGGGCTCGCGCACTTCGTCGCCGAGGTAGGCGATGTTGTAGTAGCCGAGATAGTCGTAGACCGCGAAGATCAGCGCGATGCCGATGCCGGCGAAGCCGATCTTTCCGTCGAAGCGCGGCGCTTCCCAGAACAGGAACGACGAGAGTTTCAGATGCGGGATGCCGAGCGCGATCACGATCGCGACGGTGCCCATCACGCCGGCCCACAACACGATCGAGAAACGTCCGATCACGTCGATGCGCCGCAGCAGCAGGATCATGATCAAGAGGCAGACGATCGTCGCAGTGATTTCCGTGTGACCGTGCACGATCGGCATGAGCCGCTCGAGATATTGCGCGAAGCCGATGCAACCCGACGCCATCGACAGCGGCGAGGTGACGAGGAGTTGGAAGAGAAAGAGAAACGAGAGCAGCTTGCCCGCGCGGCCGAACGACTCGCGAAGAAACACGTACGAGCCGCCCGCGTGCGGCATCTCTGCCGCGAGCTCCGCGGTCACCAGGCCGTCGCTGATCGCCAGCAATCCCGCGAGGATCCACGCGAGCATGCAGCGCGCGCCGCCCATCGCGGAGAGGATCAGCGGCAGCGTCACGAACGGACCGATGCCGACGATGTCGATCATGTTCAGCGCAATGCCGCGCCACAGACCGATCTCGCGTTTGAGGGAGGACACGGCGCGTGAGTTTATCGTGGTGTCGCGTTTGCCGTTTGCCGTTTGCCGTTTGCCGTCGGCCGTGGATTCCTTATGGTCCTTCGGCGAACGGCCTACGGCTAACGGCCAACGGCCAACGGTCATCCTCGAATGATCTGATTCACCGCCGCGACGATCTTCATCGCGCGCACGCTGCGTCCCACCGTCACTTCCGACAATCCATCCGACATGAGCGCTTTGCGGCCGTGCTTCTGCCACCAGCGTCCGACGAATACGAGCTTGCCGATTTTTGCGATCACGAGCTCGCCGGTGGCGGCGCGGCCGCGCGGGCGGAGCTCGACGATGAGGATGTCGCCGTCTTCGATGTTGTGACTGCGCAGCGATTCGCCGCGCGCGCGGAACACGATCTCGCCGTTCTCGATCAGCGTCGCCGGCAGCGAGATCGTTTCCTTCGTCGAGTCGTCGATCGCTTCGCCCTGGCGCAGCTCGCCCGCGGTCTGCACCTCGACCCAGTCGGAGCGCTCGTCGCGAATTTCACCGGGTGCTGTCGCAGGAGGATTGATGTCGAGATGTCGGACCGGCATCGGTGGGAACTTTACTGCCATTGCGTGGCCGTTGCCGTTGATCTCGTCCATGCCGAGAATGTTTTCGATGCGTGCGAGTGCAGCTTCGGCGCGCGATGCATCAGCTCTCGCCTCGCGCAAAGCGTCGGCGAGGAGCGGAACATTCACCGGTACTTTCTCCGGCGCTTCTCCCGCGCGCAGCGAGAGATCGCCGAGCACGATTTCCGTCAGATCGAGGACCGACGCGACTTTGCGCAAGACGAGAACGGAGACGTTCGCGCCCTTCTCGAGTGCGGCGAGATGGCGACGGCTGACGCCGGCAAGGCGAGCGAGGCGCGCTTGCGTCAATCCCTTCTTGAGGCGTTGTTCTCTGACGGTCTGGCCGAGCATAAGCAGTGAAAAGTAACTTTTAGGTTACTAATGATCGTTCAACACATCAACTCAGGTAAAACTGCAGTGTGGTCGTGATCAGAGGGGTGAGAGAGTGCGGATGCTCAGCTCGAGCTCTGCGGGAACGACCACGTCATGCACGGACACTCTCGCATACGGAGTGACGCGAAACGCAATTCCACCCCCTGTGGAAACGCAAGATTGTCTTGTTGCGTGTAGTCCGTGCGTGTAGGACGCGCACTTGATGCGCGTTTCCAGAACTCCAGAGGAATCTATAAGTTGCGCACTATTGTGCCTTTAAAGCCCTCGGGATTTGCTGACATGCGGCCGTGCGGATTGACACCTATTCAGC
>DATKFO010000510.1:0-3403 GCA_035544355.1 Thermoanaerobaculia bacterium | reverse complement strand
CGCGTGGGTAAACTTTGCTCACGCGTCCCAGAAATTTGCCCACGCGTGGGTAAACTCTGCCCACGCGTCCGAGAAATTTGCCCACGCGTGAGCAAACTTTGCCCACGCGTCCCAGAAATTTGCCCACGCGTGAGCAAACTTTGCCCACGCGTCCGGGAAATTTACCCACGCATGGGCAAAACACGCCCACGCGTCCGACCCAAAAGCCCAGCAGCGAGAACGAGTTACCGAGGGTTCAGACCTCTCTGCAACTCCGTCCCACTCCGCAACTCTGCAACTCGACGACGATTACTTCTTCTTCGATTCCATCGCTCGCCGGAATGCGAGCGCCATCGCGCTCTCGCCGGCTGATTCGTCGTTGCGCTCGTCCATGAACTTCACGTACTCGTCGCGCTCGGCCGCGGCCTTCGCGGCTTCATGGCTGAGCGAGATGCGCTTGCGATGCGGGTCGACGCTCATGATGCGCACGACGACCTTCTCGCCTGCCGAATACGCCTGCGACGGATCCTGTCCCGGCGCGACGGAGATCTCCGAGTTCGGAATCAGACCCGTGAGTCCCGGCTCGAGCTCGACGAAGATTCCCGGCGCGGCGCCGTGATCGACGATGCCTTCGACGACTTTGCCGATCGGATAGCGATGCGTCACGTTGTCCCACGGATCGCTGACCGCAATCGCGCGCAGCGAAAGCGAGAGGCGCTTCTTCGACGGATCGACTTCGCGAACCCAGCCCTGCACCGTCGAGCCGATCGCGACCTGCGTGTCGCCCTGCTTCACGCCGTGCGGAAGCTGCGACATGTGCACGAGTCCATCGAGGCCCGGCTCCACTTCGACGAAGTAGCCGAAGTCGGTCGAGCGCACGATGCGGCCGCTGAACTGCGTTCCCGGCGTGTAGCGATCGGCGACGTCGGACCACGGATCGGGCTCCTGATCTTTCATCGAGAGCGAAATGCGCTTGCCGTCGTTCTCGACTTTGATCACCTTGACGTGGACTTCCTGTCCGATCTCGACGACCTCTTTGGGATCGGTGACGCGGCGGCGGCTCATCTCCGATACGTGGAGCAGACCGTCGATGCCGCCGAGGTCGATGAACGCGCCGAACGGCGTGAGCGTCTTCACGCGGCCGGTGAGCTCCGCCCCCGGAACGATGCGGTGGCGAGTTTCCTCGGCACGCGCAGCGGCGGCTTCTTTCAGAAGCGCGGCGCGCGAGACGACGATGCGGCGGCCGTCATCCGACATTTCGGTGACGCGAAACTCGAGCGTCTGGTTGAGGAACTGATCGGGATTCTCGATCTTGCCGAGGGCGATCTGCGAAAGCGGGCAGAACGCGCGGAGACCGGTGATCGTCACTTCGAAGCCGCCTTTGTTGCGGCCGCTCACGCGTCCTTCGACGGGGAGACGATTTTCGAAAGCCTGGCGGACTTGCTCGAGCGTCGCGCGGCCTTTGAGAATCTTGCGGCTCACGCGGATCTCAGTGCCCGTCTTCACGACGGTTGCTTCGATGCTGTCGCCGACGTCGAGACCCTCGAGCTCCGCTGCATCCATGGTTGCTTCTGAGGGACCTCCGTACGAAATGTACGCGTTGTCGCCTGTGATTGAGACGACGGTCCCGCGAAGCAGCTCACCCTGCTCCGGAGTTTTGAGGTTCAAATTCTCCATCGCCTCGGCGAACGTAGCCTCGGCGTTTTCTCTCGACTGGCTCATGGAACAGTAAGTACCTTTCAGTGATTGTCTCTCGGTCCGTGAGAGCGGCTGGGCTGCGTATGGTACTCGAAGTTGGAACGCCCGTCACGGCCGGACGACTGGAGAACCGTACCCTCCTGAGAAAAATTTTGCGTAAACAAAAAGGGCCGGCGATGTGCCGGCCCGGGTTCGAAAAGGAGATTCGCCTACTGCTGCCGTCGCTGTTTGCGCTCGGCCTTCAGCGCTTCGAGCTGCGTGCGCTGCTCCGGCGTGAGCAGCGAGAGGAACTTCTCCTTCTGCACCGCGCGGAGCTGCTGCATGTGCGCGCGGTTCTGCTCGACTTCGTTCCGCAGCGATTCGGCCTTCGCCGTGTCGCCCGACTGCCTCGCGTCGCGGAGCTCCTGCATCGTCGCGCGCGCCGATTCGAGGAAAGCCCGGTTCTCCTGGCGGAAACTCTGCCGCAGCTCGCCGAGCTGCGCTTTCTGCGCGTCGGTGAGGTTGAGCTTCTCGACAACTTCTCTGCGATGGCCCTGGCGGCCGCCGCGTCTCCCGACGCCGTCTCCGGCAAAGGCGAGCGATGTGGTGAGCGTGACGAGTGCGATGGCGGTGATCCATTTGGTTCTGTTCATTCGATTCGGTGCCTCCTTGGACATTGCTCACGATTGGAGTCGCGAACGCGCACTGCGTTTACAAGGCAGTAGGCAGTGGGCAGTGGGCAGTGGGCAGGAGGCCGGGGTTATCCTCTGCCCACTGCTTACTGCCCACTGCCTACTGCCTACTCCACATGTGGCCCGTCCGTTGCGATTGATGAGCATCGCAGTCAATCGTCCCCAGGAGGACAACATGAAGAAAACAAGGCAGTTGGTTCAATCAGTGGCGATGGCGGGTGCCGTCGCAATGCTCATTTCGACGTCCGCCTTCGCGGAAACCCGTCATCAGAACGAGACATGGCGCGACGCAAACGACCGCCAGGAAAATCGCAACGATCGCGGCTCGTATCGCGAGAATCAGCGCATCACGGGCGAGGGACGCATTCAGTCGCTCAATCGCGAGCGTGATGGCTATCGCGTGCAGCTCGATCGCGGCGGATATTCGTACTGGGTGCCGGCGAACAGCATTCGCAATCACGAGCGCGACTTCCGCGTCGGCGCGTCGATTCGCTTCGGTGGCGTGTTCCGCGGCGGCGCGATCTTCGTCGACGCCGTCACCTGGCCGAACGGTGGTTACTACGATCGCAACGATCGCAATGATCGCAACTACGACAACAGCTATCTGAGCGGACGTGTGGATCGCGTGGATTACCGGCGCGGAGTGCTCGTCGTGCGCGACGCGCGCAGCGGTCGCTTCATCACGGTCGACATCGATCGCCGCGGCCGCGGCCGGTCGCTCGGACTCGAAGACGTGCGACGCGGTGACGCGATCACGCTGTCGGGTCAGTGGCTCCGCGGCGACGTGTTCGAGGCGTATCGCGTCGAAAGCATTCGCAACGGACGCCGTTGATGGGTTGGGGGTAGTAGGGCCGCCGGAGAGGCGGCCCTACGAGCTCTTCTAGGTCTGCACGTGGAGTCTGTTGATCACTTGCTTCACGCCGCTCACGCTCTTCGCCGCGTCGACCATCTTGTCGATGTCGGACTGACTCGAGGCATGACCTTCGAGCGTCACGATCGCGTGGTCATCGACCTGCACCTCGATCGCGAACGTCTTCTCCGGCACGACCTCCGCG
>DATKFO010000509.1:0-6755 GCA_035544355.1 Thermoanaerobaculia bacterium | reverse complement strand
TCACCGATCACCGATCACCGATCACCTCAAAAGACATGATTTCGCGTCGCGACTTACTCGTGTCGTTTCTCGGAGCCCCCTTCGCGCGCTGCGCTCGCGAGTCGCGCATCGCGCTGCCGCCGGGAGACCTCGTCGGCGCGTCGGATGCGATCGGCCATCGACTGCGCGGCGCTCCGCCGCCGTGGCCTTCTTCGTTTGAAGACCACGAGATCGTGATCGTCGGTGCTGGCGTTGCGGGACTCGCGGCGGCGTGGCGTCTCGCGCACGCGGGTGTGCGTGATGTGCTCGTGCTCGAGCTCGAGAGCGTCGCAGGTGGCACTGCGCGCAGCGGCGCATCGCGCGTCTCCGCGTTTCCGTGGGGCGCGCATTACGTGCCCGCGCCGATGCCGGAGAATCGCGCGCTGATTCGCTTGCTGCGCGAGATCGGCGTGATGGACGGCGACGTCGTTGCGGAGCAGTTTCTGTGCAGGGATCCCGAGGAGCGGATTTTCTATCGCGGGCATTGGTATGAGGGGTTGTATTTGACTGCGGGCGCGTCGAACGAAGACCTGCGCCAGTTGCGTGCGTTCGAAGCGGAGATCGCGAAATGGATTGCGTGGCGCGATGCGCGCGGACGCCGCGCGTTCGCGATTCCGACGGCGATGTCGTCGGACGATGCGGAAGTCACCGCGCTCGATCGCATCTCGATGCGCGCGTGGCTCGACGGGCGTCACTTCACGTCGCCGCGCTTGCGCTGGCTGGTCGAGTACGCGTGCCGCGACGACTACGGCTCGCTGCTCGACGACACGAGCGCGTGGGCGGGCGTTTTCTATTTTGCGTCGCGCATCGCGGTGACCGGCGAGGACAGCCAGCCGCTCATCACGTTCCCCGAGGGCAACGGCCGGCTCGTCGCGCACCTCGGCAAATTCGCGAACGTGCGCACGCACATGCTCGTCGCGAACATCATTCCCACCGACGCCGGCGCGGAGATCACCGCGATCGCGGGCGATCAGCTGCACGGCATTCGCGCGAAACATGTGATTTTCGCGGCGCCGCAATTCATCGCGCCGCACGTGATCGCGCCGTGGCGCGAATCGCCGCCGCCGCACGTGCGCGAGTTTTCATACGGCTCGTGGCTCGTCGCGAATCTCACGCTGCGCGATCGCCCGTCATCGCGCGGCTTCCCACTCGCCTGGGACAACGTCCTCTACGAAAGTCCATCCCTCGGATACGTCGTCGCCACGCACCAGCGCGGGATCGATCACGGTCCGACCGTCTTCACGTACTACTACGCGCTCTGCGATCGCGATCCGCGTCACGCGCGCGAGCGACTGCTGTCCGCGGGCCGCGACGAGTGGGCCGAAGTCGCGCTCTCCGATCTCGAGCGCGCGCATCCCGAAATTCGCACGCTCACCGAGCGCGTCGATGTGATGCGCTGGGGCCACGCGATGATCCGCCCGCGTCCGCAATTCGTGTGGAGCGATGCGCGCCGCCGCGCGCGCGAGCCGTATCGCAACATCCATTTCGCGCATTCGGATCTGAGCGGCGTCGCGCTGTTCGAAGAGGCGCTGTATCACGGCATCCGCGCGGCGGAGGAGGTGCTGCCATCGTCGCAGACGTGGTTGTGATCGGGCGCGAGTCGTCGTGGCTTTTCTCGCGACGTCTCGACCTGCTCGTGTTCGGCGGCAGCGCGCTCATGTCGCTTGCGCTGCTCGCCATCGGTCCGCGTCACGGCGAAGCTCCCGAGTGGGCGTGGATCGCAGGCGTGCTGCTCGTCGACGTCGCGCATGTCTGGTCGACGACATTCCGCACGTACTTCGATCGCGCGGAGCTACGCGCACGGCCGCTGCTGTACACCATCACTCCGCTCGCAGCGTTTGCAATTGCGCTCGCGCTCTATGAAACCGGCACGATGCTGTTCTGGCGCTGCCTCGCATACCTTGCGGTCTTTCATTTCGTGCGGCAGCAATACGGATGGGTCGCGCTGTACCGCGCGCGTGCCGGCGAACGCGACGCAATCGGCTACTGGATCGACACGATCACGATCTACGCGACCACGCTCTATCCGCTGCTCTGGTGGCACGCGCACCTGCCGCGGCGCTTCGCATGGTTCCTCGCGAACGACTTCGCCGCAATTCCGTCGATGCTCGCGACCATCGCAGCGCCGCTCTATTGGCTCATTCTCGCGACGTACTTCGCGCGCTCCATCGCGCGCGGATTCCCGAATCCCGGCAAAGACCTCGTCGTCGCCACCACCGCGATCTGCTGGTACGCCGGCATCATCGTCTTCGACTCCGACTACGCCTTCCTCGTCACCAACGTCTTCATCCACGGCATCCCGTACCTCGCGCTCGTCTACACCTACCAACGCGACCGCGGCCGCATGTTCGTTGGCCCGCTCGTGTTCCTCGCCATCATCTGGCTCTTCGCATTCGCAGAAGAAGGATTGTGGGATCGCGCATTGTGGAACGAGCGCGCATGGCTGTTCGGAGCATGGTCGATCGCCAACGCAGAGCGTTGGCTCGTGCCATTGCTCGCCGTACCGCAAATCGCGCACTACGTGCTCGACGGTTTCATTTGGCGGCGACGGCATTTCGATCGCAAGTGATGTGGAGTGCGGCGACCGCAGTCGCCGCTTTTTCACAGCCCTCGCGATGATGTCAAAGAGCGGCGATTGCGATCGCCGCAGTCCAAAGTAGCGGCATCACGTCTTTGTACTTCGTAAGCGATTCGACGGTAGGGAATCGGCCCACTGCGTCACTCCTCAAATGAAGAGAGGACGCAATGGCCATTTCCAATAAGGTCTCCGAGCGGCTGTCCACCGGATTGAAGCGCTTCAGCCCCATCCTGTCATCCGCAAAGGCGCGCGACGTCAACGAATCTGACACGTCGATGATCGTCACGGATCTCCTCGCGGAGATCTTCGGCTACGACAAATACAGCGAAGTGACGCGCGAGCTGTGCATTCGCGGAACGTTCTGCGACCTCGCCACGCGCATCGACGGCAAGTTCCAGATGCTGATCGAGGTCAAGGCAATCGGCCTCGAATTGAAGGACGCGCACGCAAAGCAGGCCGTCGATTACGCGGCGAATCAAGGAGTCGAGTGGGTTGCGCTCACGAACGGAAACCTCTGGAGAGTGTTCCGCGTGATCTTCGCGAAGCCGATCGATGCCGAGCTCGTTCTCGATATCGATTTGCTATCGCTGAATCCGAAGAGCGGCGACGACCTGCAGAAGCTGTATCTCCTCACTCGCGAGAGCATGTCGAAATCGGGCCTGTACGCCTATCACGATCACCTGCAGGCGACGAACAAGTTCTATCTCGCCGCGATTGTGTTGAGTGACTCGGTCCTCGACAAGATCCGCGTCGAGTTGCGTCGCGCATCGGATGCGAAGGTCGAGATCGACGAACTGCGCGAAGCACTGCGGCAGGAAGTGATCAAGCGAGAAGTGCTCGAAGGCGAGAAAGCGGACAACGCGCGCAAGAAGGTGGCGAAGGCCGCGGGGAAAATGCTCCGCATTCGGAAGGACAAAGAGGATTCCGAGGCATCGGGAGCGCCGGCGGTTTCAGAAGACGCATCCGAGGATGCGAGCACGACATGAGCACTTCGATCTAATCGATGCTGTCTGGACTGCGGCGACCGCAGTCGCCGCTCTTGTACAGCCCTCGCGAAAACTGTCAAAGAGCGGCGATTGCGATCGCCGCACTCCATAAGCCAGCGACTGGACGGCGGACTTATGTGTCTTCCTGAGCGGGTGGCGGGTGGGTCCGAAGGATCCCCTGCCGACAGAGCGGTCTCGTGTCACTGGAGGGGATCCCAGATGATCACCGCCGATTCTTCGACGACGGCGACGCGCTCGCCATTCTGCGGCGCGGGCGCGCATGCGATCGCGTGCGACGCCGGGAGAAGGAAGAGCAGGACGATTCCGAGTTGTCTCATTGCATCAATTTCTCCGCGGCGAGCAAACGATCGCTGACGACCTCGAGCGCCTGCGTCGTCGGCGCGGCATCGACGTCCTGCAGCAAATCGAGCAAGCGCCGCAGCTGACTCGCGACATTGCCGAGGGTGCCGGGGGTCTCGGAGTCTTCGACGTCGCCGATTTTCGCGAGCGTCGTGTAGATGTTCATCGACCAGTCGAACTGTTCGCGCAGATCTTCGGGCGAGGTCTTCACCCGCGGATCCATCGCGACGACCAGCGGCTGCGTGACGCTCGTGCCGTTCGCGGTGAGCCGCACCGAGTACGTTCCCGGCATCACCCACGGCGCGTTCACATCGGGTGCCGTGTCGCCCGGCGTCGCAGCGATCGAGAAGCTCGGACGTTTGCGCGGGAGGGGCGTGTAATGCAGATCCCACACGAAGCGATGCATGCCCGCTTCGGTCGAGAGAACGCGCGGCGGACGAATCCAATACTTTGGCACGTTGCCTTCGTCCTTGATCGCGTACGGCGCGTCCTCGCTCGTGTAGCGGCGCACGAGCTTGCCGTTCGCGTCGAGAATCTCGAGTGTGACGAGGCCGGTCGCGCGCGCGGTCAAGTAGTAATCAATGATTGCGCCGTCGGGGGGATTCTGTCCTGCGGGCTCGTCGGGCGGCAGCGGCGTGTCGGTATTCTTGTTCGAGCGATAGCGCCACGCGCGCTGCGGTTTGAAGAGATGCACCGCGGCGATCTTCGCGTTGAGCTGGCGTAGCGGTTCGATGTCGTCGAGGATCCAGAAGCCGCGGCCATGCGTCGCCACCGCGATGTCGTCGCCGTGAATGATGAGATCGCGGATCGACGTCGCCGGCATGTTGAGACGCAGCGATTGCCAGTGATCGCCGTCGTCGAACGAAACGTAGACCGCGTTCTCACTGCCGGCGAACAGCAGCCCGCGCGTTTTCGGATCTTCGCGAACGACGTTGATGATCGCGCCGTCGGGAATGCCGCTCGTGATGTGCGTCCACGTCGCGCCGCCGTCGCGCGTGCGGTAGATGTGCGGCCACAGATCGTCGAGGCGGAACGTGTTGATCGCCGCGTACGCGCTCTTCGCGTCAAAATGCGACGCCTCCAGGATCGAGACCTTCGACCACGGCACGAGCGCTTTCGGCGTGATGTCTTTCCACGTTGCGCCGCCGTCGGTCGTGACGTGAATGAGTCCGTCGTCGGTGCCGGCCCAGATACGATTGATGTCGAGAGGCGACGGCGCGACCGCGTAGATCACGCCGCGCTGCTTCGGCTTCGCCTCGCTGGTCGTCGCGAACTTGCCGACGTTCGTCGGCACCGCCCAATCCTTGCGCGTGAGATCGGGACTGATCTGCGTCCACGACTTGCCGCCGCTCGTCGTTTTCCAGAGCGTGTTCGATGCGAAGTAGAGGATGTGCGGATCGACGGGCGAGAAGACGATCGGCATCGTGCGCAGCACGCGATAGTTCTGATCGCGAATCGCGCGCGGCGAGATGTCCTGCGCCTGATCGGTGCGGCGGTCGTAGCGCGAGATCTTGCCGCCGTACACGATGTTCGGATCGAGCGGATCGGGCACGACATATCCGTATTCTTCGGCAGCGGCCGGATGCCATTCGCGAAATGTGATGCGCCCGTCGTCGCTGCGCGATTGCACGCACGCCGAGCCGCTTTCCTGTTGTCCGCCGCAGACGCGATACGGGAAATCGTTGTCGGCGCTGACGTGATAGAGCTGCGCGGTCGGCTGGTTGTACCAGGAGCTCCACGACTCGCCGCCGTTCACGGTGACGATCGCGCCCTGATCGGAGGCGATGAGGATGATGCGCGTGTCGTTCGGATTGATCCAGATGCGGTGGTAGTCGTCGCCGCCCGGCGCGCCGCGAAACGACGCGAACGTCTTTCCGCCGTCAGTCGACTTCCACGTGACGATGTTCGCGACGTAGACGACGTCGGGATTTTTCGGATCGGCGCGCACTTCATTGAAGTCGCCAGGGCGCCCCCACAAACGCTCGTCGTCGTTGATGCGGCGCCACGATTCGCCGCCATCGTCGGAGCGATAGACGCCGCCGCTTTCCTTCGCAGTTCCGGCGATCGCGTAGAGGCGATTCGGATCGGCGGCGCAGATCTCGATGCCGATGCGGCCGAGCGCGTCGCCGGCGGGGAGACCGTTCGTGAGTTGCCGCCACGTCGTGCCGCCGTCGGTCGACTTGAACAGACCGCTGCCGGGTCCGCGGAACGCGCCGTTCTCCCACGGTCCCTGGCGCGCTTCCCAAAGCGCGGCGTAGACGGTGTCGGGATGCGCGGGATCGATCACGACGTCGATCGCGCCGGTGTTTTCGTCGCGATAAAGCACTTTATCGAATGTTTTGCCACCATCGTTCGAGCGATAGATTCCGCGCTCCGTGTTCGCGCCGTACGGATGCCCGAGGACTGCGACGAAGAGGCGATTCGCGTCGCGGGGATCGACGGCGATCATCGGGATCTGCTGGCCGTCGCGCAGCCCGAGGTGCGTCCAGGATTTGCCGGCGTCGGTCGATTTGTACATGCCATCGCCGACGGAGAGATCGGGACGCTGCAGGCCTTCGCCGGTGCCGACATAGATCGTGTTCGGATCGGACGGCGCGATCGCAATCGCACCGATCGAGCCGGTCGGCTGCTCGTCGAAGATCGGCATCCAGACGCGACCGTAGTCGTCGCTCTTCCAGACGCCGCCGTTGTTCGCCGCCATGTAGAAGACGTTTGGCTTGCCCGGGACGCCGCTGGCGGCGACGGTCCGCCCGCCGCGGTGCGGGCCGATCATCCGCCACCGCAGCCCGGCGTAGTGCTCGGGCCCGAGGGTC
>DATKFO010000508.1:0-3227 GCA_035544355.1 Thermoanaerobaculia bacterium | reverse complement strand
TGCGAGGTCACGCGGTTGCGGCGTTCACACCGCGCGTGACTTCGCGACCTCGCACCCAATGACGCACCCAAAGCGGCGGCATGGCCGCCGCACTCCATATGAAAGCCATCCAACTGATCGCTAACGAACGCGCACTCGAGTTGCGCGAGATCGACACACCCACCGTCGGCGCGGAGGAAATCCGCGTCGACATTCGCGCGGCCGGCATCTGCCACAGCGACGCGCACTATCGCCGCGGCGGTCCGCGCCTCGGCGCGTTTCCGCTGACGCTCGGTCACGAAGTCGCGGGCATCGTCGCGGAGCGCGGCGCGAATGTTCGCGACGTGAGCGTCGGCGATCGCGTCGCGCTGCATTACCTCGTCACGTGTGGTTCCTGCGCGCCGTGTGCGAAGCACGGCGAACAATTTTGTGCGGCCGGTGAAATGATCGGCAAGGATCGCCACGGCGGCTACGCGGAGTCGATCGTGATTCCCGCGCGCAACGCGATCCGCGTCCCCGACGCGATTCCGCTCGAGCACGCGGCCGTGATGATGTGCTCGACCGCCACGGCGTTTCACGCGCTGCGACTCGCCTCGTTCGCACGCGGCGAGTCGCTCGCAATCCTCGGCTTCGGCGGACTCGGCATGTCCGCGCTGCTGCTCGCGCAGAAACTCGGCGCAGCAAACGTCTTCGTCATCGAGCGCAACGAAGCGAAGCGCGCCGCCGCGAAAAATCTCGGTGCAACCGTCGTTGACGACTTGCGCGACGTCGACGTTGCACTCGACTTCATCGGCAACCCCGAGCTCTGCACACGCGCGCTGCGCGGTCTCGCGCCCGGCGGACGGCTGATGCTCGTCGCACTCAGCACGATAGGATTCGACTTCAACCCCTATCGCGACCTCCTCGGACGCGAAACGCGCATCATCGGCTGCTCCGATCACCTCCGCAGCGAGCTCGAAGAGTTGATGTCCCTCGGACTCGATCTCGGTCACGCGGTCACGCGTACGGTTCCGTTCGACGCGAGTGCGATCAACGTGGTCCTCGACGAGCTCGACGCCGGGACCACTCCACACTTCCGCACCGTGATCACGCGCTGATCTTCAAATCCCACGCACTGCCGTGCTCGAGCTGCTCGCGCACCGTTGCCGCGATGCGATCGGCTTGCGGGATGTACGCCTGCTCGAGTGGATACGATGCCGCAACCGGCGCGTCGGGGCCGGTGAGGCGGATGACCGGTGCTTCGAGGGCGCTGAAGGCTTTTTGCGCGATGATCGCGGCGACTTCGGCGCCGACGCCGCACGGGCCTGCGGCTTCGTGCACGACGATCGCGCGTTTCGTTTTACGCACCGACGCGAGCACCGTTGCTTCGTCGAGCGGTTTCAACGAGCGGAGATCGATCACTTCCGCCGAGATGCCTTCGCTCTCGAGCGTGGCCGCGGCGGCGAGGCAGTTGTGCACGGTCTTCGCGTACGAGACGAGCGTGACGTCGGTGCCTTCGCGGCGCACCGCCGCTTTACCGATCGGCACGATGTGATCGCCGTCGGGCACTTCGCCGGCTTGATAGAGCAAGCCGATGTCGGCGAAGAACATGACCGGATTGTTGTCGCGGATCGCGCTCTTCAAGAGGCCCTTGAAATCCGCAGGCGTCGACGGCATCACGACTTTGAGGCCCGGCGAGTGCACGAACCACGCTTCGTTGTTGTGGTTGTGCTGCGCGCCGACGCTCCAGCCGCCGCCGGTTTTCACCATGGCGACGAGCGGAAACGAAAACTGTCCGCCGGACATGAAGCGCAATTTGCCTGCGCTGTTCACGAGCTCGTCCATCGCGAACGTGAGGAACGGCGCGAAGAGCAGATCGATCACGGGACGCAATCCGGTCGCCGCCGCTCCGGCCGCAGTGCCGGCGATGATGCCTTCGGCGAGCGGCGTGTTGCGCACGCGGTGCGCGCCGAATTCTTCGACGAGTTGGGGATTCTTGGTGGCCACGCCTTCGCCGAACGTGAGCACGCGCAAATCGCGGCGCATCTCTTCGGCCAGGGCTTCGGTCATCGCTTCGACTGCAGTGATGGTTCTCATCGCATTCTCCTCAGGCTGCGTAGACATCGGTGGTCATCTGATCGAACGAGGGATACGGCGACGCGAGCGCGAACGCAGCGGCGTCATCGACTTCGTGTTGCACGCGCGCGTGCAGCGCATCGAGCTCGCTCGCGGTGATCACGCCGTCGAGCAGCAGCTTCCGCTCGAACGCTGCGATCGGATCGCGCTGCTTCCACGACTTCAGCTCGATCGGATCGACGTACGCCTGATCGTCGGGCTCCATGTGGCCGCGCAGGCGATACGTGTAGGTCTCGAGAAAGTACGGCTTGCGCGTCGCGCGAATCTGCTTCACCGCGTCGGTCGCGGCATCGCGAACCGCGTCGACGTCGTTGCCGTCGACGGTGCGCGCTTCGATTCCGTACGGCCGCGCCCAATTGCTGATGTGATCGGTGAGCATCGTCTCGCGGCGATGCACGAACGCCTGCCATTGGTTGTTCTCGCAGACGAAGAGGATCGGCAGATTCCAAACCGCGGCGAGATTGATCGACTCGTGAAAGATGCCTTCGGTCGCAGCGCCGTCGCCGAAGAACACGACGACGACGGCATCGGAGTCGGTCATCGAGACCGAGAGGCCGACGCCGGTCGCGAGCGAGAGCTCGCCGCCGACGATCGTCGACGTTAGCACGACGCCGAGGTCTTTGACGGAGATGTGCAGGCTGCCGCTCTTGCCGCCGCAGTAGCCGGTGCTGCGTCCGAGGATCTCCGCCATGATGCGGCGCGGACTCGCCCCGCGCGCGAGGAGATGTCCCGCGCTGCGATGGTTGGTGAGGATGAGATCGCGCTCGTTCAGCGCGCCGACGACGCCGACGGCCGAGGCTTCCTGGCCGACGGACGTGCACATGCTCGGCGACTGCCCGGACGCCTGCAGCGTCGCGGATTTCTCTTCAAAGGTGCGGATCAGCAGCATCGATTCGAGCGTTTGCAGCACGCTGCGATCGACGATGGTTTCGAATGTGGTCACGTGTGTGTCTCCTTCCGCGACGCAAGTTAGGTCGGAAGGAGAGGCGTGGTTGCTAAGAGTTCGCTAGCGCGATCGGAAATGAATGCTATTGAGTGCGGCGGCCGTGCCGCCGCTTTGGGTCGCGTGTTTCGGGTCGCGAGGTTGCGCGGCAACCTGGACGGCGGACTTATAGTCCGCCGATTTTTGCGCG
>DATKFO010000507.1:0-5879 GCA_035544355.1 Thermoanaerobaculia bacterium | reverse complement strand
CGACCGCAACGGCGAAGAGAATGCCCAATGTGATGATGACGAAGTGAATGGGCGGAATCTCGGATCGCATGAGTCCTCCTCGGCGCGTGGAGCACGGCACAGTTCGTCTTGAAGGGGTTGGTCGATATTGTGCACGCCAAGTTGAAATACGGCAAGATCTCGAAACAACCAATCATGCAATCTTGACATAAGGCCAAATATTGATATAGCTTTCCATCACCCATATTAAGGTGACGGCGGGTGGAGTCCGCGCACGGTCTGTGCAGCCGAACCGCCCTTCGAAAGGAGAGAGGACATGGCCGCAATCGTGAATTCTCCAGTGATCGTGGACGCGGGAAAGACCAGCCGTAGAAAAATCAAAGACCTCAAGCAGGGCTGCGGGGCGCTGATCAACGACGTCAACGATGCCGTCAACCAGGTGTCGGCGACGCTTGGCGATCAGGCGGATGGCAAGCAGCTGATCCCGGTCGTGGTCATTTATCGGCGAAAGAGCCGTCGCGGCCGCCGCCGCGGCCGCCGTGGCCTCGGCGGGTTGTTCCCGATCCCGTTTTGAGTTAAAAGCCTAAGAGGAGGATTCCACGATGGCGACAACGAGAGGTCCGGAAACTCCCGATTCGGCAGGCAGTCCCGGTGGTCCCAGGCCACCCGCACCGCCTGTTCCCTCCAACGAGCCGCGCCCGATTCTGACTGCGCCGATCGTCATCGATCGTCGCGGTGGCAAGAAGAAACGAGGGCGCCGGAAGAAGAAATACACACGCGGAACGAAGGGGATTCAGCGCTTCCTCTTCGGTTCGTCGAAGGCGGCCTGGCGTGTGGGGAACTCGTTCTCCCGCGGACTGAACACGTTCGTCAAGCGCAGCAATCGTTCGGCAAAACGGCGAAGAGACGGACTCCTGCGCGACTCGTTCCGGAATGCGAGCCGCGGATTCGGCCGTGCCGCGAGCGAGTTCGGCAGAGCACCGTACGAGATCGCCCGCCGCGTCAGCACGAATCGCGTCCGACGCGTCTTCCGTTTCTTCCTGCCTGTACCCCGATAGTGCGGGAAGGCCGAGAGATGGACCGGACCACGAGGGCGGTTTATCGACTCTGGGGCTCGCTTGGCGAAAACGGGGAGCTGCACGCAACTCCCCGTTTTCAGGACGAGCTCGCGGAGCTCTGTAAGGGAAAGCTCGACCTCTGCATCCCGTCGGTCAGCAAGTGGTCGTATGGAAGACAGGTCGAGCATCTCTATCGCGCCAGCCACTGGACGCTCGATCGTCTCGACGAATCCTTGACCGGCGCCAACTCCGAAGAGTCGGCGAATCTCCTCGGCGGCGGGTTTCTCACCATCAACCACATTCCGCGTCACCTGTTCCCGACGATTCCGCCGCTCGAGACGCACGGCGGAACGATGGAGCTCATCCAGCCGCTGAAGGACAATCTCGCGATGCGTCTCGCGCGGATGCACTGGACGCTCGATGACGTGCTGGCCAGCCGCGGACGCAGCCGTCATCCGCGCATGCGGTATCTGTTGACGGGGTGGTGGGTGCGGTTCATGGACGTGCATCACCGCCATCACAACAGGATCATTCGCGACATCGTCCGTGCCGACGAGCATGTGCAGGAAAGCTCGCTCACCGTCCCGACATGATCCGGAAAGTCATCACCGCCATTCTCGCGGCTTCGGCGATCTATCTCCTGCCGGCGGTGGTGCAGCCTGCTGCGCTGCGCCATCCGCAGCTCTGGATTCTCGTGCTCGTCGGCGTGCTGATCTCGATCTTTCAGCCGGTGTACAAGCCGGTGGACCGCACGACACCGGCGCATGATCGCGGTACTGCTGCGCAAATCGTCTGGTCGGTCTATCTCACGCAGTTCATCGGCGTCATCGAAGCCGTCGCGTTTCGCTATCCGCGAAGTTTCGTGTGGGACGTGGTGACGTCGGTTGCGCTCGTTGGAATCGTCGCCGGTCTCTCGTTGCGCGTGTGGGCGGTGCGCACGCTCGGCCGCTACTTCACGTGGTTCATCACGGTGTACGACGATCACAAAGTGATTCGCTCGGGACCGTTCCGCTTCATCCGTCATCCGGCGTATGGCGGCGCGCTGATTCTCTTCGTCTCCACGCTCGTCTTCCTGCACGCGTGGATCTCGGTTGCCTTGTCGTTCGCGTTCCAATTGTTCGCGTACGTGCGCCGCATCCACTACGAAGAAGAGATGATGGTCGACCGCCTCGGCGAGAGTTACGTCGCGTACAAACGCGAAGTCAGAGCGCTCGTGCCGCTGCTGTGGTGACCGCAGACTCGCTCTCGATCTGATCGAGAAACTCGCCGAGCACTTTCGCGAACACATCGGGCCGTTCTTCGTGGCACGAGATCCCGGCGAACGGAATCAGCTCGAGCCGGCGCGCGCCCGGAATCGCATCGTAGAGCTCGCGCGCCCACGACGGCGACCAGTACTTGTTCTCCGCACCCCACACGATCATCGTCGGCACGTGGAGCTCGCTGAGGAATTGGTTCATCGTCGCGAGATCGTCCTTGTCGAACGATCGGAAGAATCGCTTGAGGCGCATGCGCCGCTCGCTGCTTCCCGCGACGGTCTCGATGTAGCGCGACAAGCGTTCGTCCGTGAGGAGTTTCTTGTCGTAGACCATGTCGCCGAGGCCGAGCGGGGAGCGTGCGACAGCGGGGATTTTCATGAACGACGAGATCGCCCACGTCCCGCCGGGAATCGCCATCAGCTTCGCGATCAGCGCGACCTGCTTTGGCGGCCACGTGCCGTGCGCGTCGCAATCGGAGAGCGTGAGGCTGCGAACGAGTTGCGGCCAGCGCACAGCGAAGAACTGTGCGATGACGCCGCCGGTGTCGTTGCCGACGACGTGCGCAGTCGGGATGTCGAGCGCGGAAAGCAGTCCGCGCACGCGCGCTGCCTGCGCAGGCAAACCGAAATCTGCGGAGGCAGGCGCCGACGTTTCGCTGATGCCGAGCGTTTCGACGATCAACGCGCGGCGGCGCGTCGCGATGCGCTCGACGACGCCGTCCCATGCATGCGCGCCCGCGAATCCGTGCATGAACACGACGGGCTCGCCTTGTCCGACGTCGCGATACGCGACGTTGACGTCGCCGATCTGATGGAAGCGGCGCTCCCCGAGTGGCTCGTGCGTGCGCAGTGTTTCGACGCGCGCTTGCGGCGCTGCCTCGGCGGGCAGATCGGGCTCGACTGCCGGCGTCTGCCACTGCTTCGCCTGCGCGGCGCGCAACACGACCGGCAGCCATTCCTCCGGTTGCGGACGTTTCGTGTCGAGCGCGCGATCGGCGAGGTACGTGTCGAACACCGGTCCGACATTGAGCAAGTCGCGCGCGCTCGTGAACGCGAGATCGCGCTCGGCGAGATGGCCTGCGCTCGAAGAGCCGGCGAGGCGAAGCGGCCACGCGAGCGCGCGCGGCAACAGCAGCGCGCCGCGGCCATCCTTCGCAATCGTCGCAGCTTTCTTCACGGTGAGCGATTCGAACCAGCCGGTCGCAAGATGAAACGTGCCGGTAGCGTCGCGCAGCATTAGCGACACGATCGACGACGCGACGTAATCGGATGGGATGAAGTCGATGCGCGCGCGTCCGTCGCCCGGCAGCACCTTCGATGCCGCGAGTGTTGCGAGCAGCGAGTACGAGCCGCTGAATTGAAACGCTGCGCCGGTGTCGGAGCGCCCGAGGAGATGGCTCGGGCGATAGATCGTGACGCGATCGGATACACGCGATTCGCGCAGTCGCAGCTCCGCTTCGAACTTGCTTCGCTCCCACGCGTTGTGAAATCCCTGGCCGCAGTCGAGATCGAATTCCGTGAGCAATCCGCGGCGCGTGCCGCCGATAAATGCCGTAGAAAGATGATGCAGGCGCAGCGCGTGATTGCGATCGAGCAGATGGATCCAGTTCTCGACCGGCAAGAGGTTCGCGCGTCGCGCGCGCTCGATGTCGCCGTCGAGCACATCGCGCTGAAAGCAATGAATGCCGACGTCGAATGAATTCGCGAATTCTTCCCACGCTTTCACCGACAAGCCGAATCGCGGGAGATGCGGATCTCCGGTGACGACCGTGACCGAAGGCCAGGCGGTGCCGAGGTACGACTCGAGACTTTGCAGTTGGCGATTGCGGATCGCGTCGTCGGAAGGAAGCAGCAGTTGGACGGCGGACTTATAGTCCGCCGATTCTCCGAGTGCGCGCAGAACTTCCGCGCCTGCGAGACTCGCGGCGCCGGTGAGCAGCACGCGGCGCGCGGTCATACGGAGACTCCCTGCTCGAGCCCTTTCTGAATGCTCGCGGCCGAGTAGCGCTCCATCCACATGCGCTGCAGCGGCAGCGTCGGTTTTAGCAGCGGATCGTAGGCTTTGAGCAGAAGGTACTGATCTTCCATCTCGCCGCCGAGGCGCGTCTTCGGCAGGTAGGTGCTCTGTCCGAGCCACAAATTCGACAATCCGCGCTCGATCGCGCGCCGAATGCCGGTGTAGTTGAGCAGGTTGTAGATCAAGCCGCTGTCGGCGATGTCGTAGTCGATGCCGATGCGTTTGTTCTGCTGCTCGCGCTCGTCATAGAAGATGAGCAGCGAGCCGACGATGCGGCCGTCGTTGCGCTCGCAGACGACGAGCTCCGTCTTCGGACTTTTCGTGCGCGCGCATTCGACGAAGAAGCTCGGCGGCAGTTCCTCGAACTGGTACTTCGCTTTGAGAAAGACCGCGCGATGCAGTGCGTACACGCGGGGGATCCAATCTTCGAACTCGTCGTACGCGCGCAGCGTGAAGACTCCCTCGGCCTTGTGAAACTGTTTGCGCGCGTGTTTGCGGCCATTCTTCGAAAGCTGCTTCGCGAGAAAGTCTTCGAACGATGGGTACGCCGTGTTCACGCGAATCGTCGGCAGCGAGAAGCCTTCCGTGTAGCCGCACGCGCGCATGACCGCGCGATCGGCTTCGGGAAAGTCGCGGTGAATGTCTTTGAGCATCGCGAGCTGCGCGTGATGTTTTTTCGAGACGACGTCGAGCTCGCGAAGAATGAGACGCAGCGCTTCCGCGTGATCGCTGAGCTCGGGATGCATCGGGACCCACCCTTTGTCCGAGATCAGCGAGCCGACGACCGCGACGCGCGTGGCCATCGCCATTCCCGCGCTCGCGACGAGCGCGTTGTAGCCGGTCTGGATCACCTTCGGCAGCAGCGCGTTGAAGTTGAGATTGCTGCCGATGTAGACCGGCGTGAACGCGAGCACGGTCCCTTCGCCGTTTTCGACGGTGAGGTAGCGCACGACGAGCTCGCCCCACAGCGAGCGCTCCATCGCGCGCAGCAAGCCGAACGCGAAGTCGAGTCCCGTCGGCAGCGCCGCGAGTTGCGCGGGGCCGATCGCGTCGATCGATTCGTAAACTTTCGCCTGCATCGCGCTCACTCGATGTGCACCACTCGATCGATGAAGTCGGGAAGTGTCGCGGGTGGGTTGGCGGCGAGCGAGGTTGCGAGGATGCGCACGCGCTCGCGCGCCGCATCGCTCATCACGTACGCGAACGGACCGAATCCGCGCGCGGCGAGAAAAGTCGCGGTCGCACGAAACGTGCGCGGCAAAACTTCGGCGGACCAGCGATCGGATCCGCACGCGTTCGTCCACGCGCCGAGCAACTGCGCGCAGAACGTCGTCGCGTTGTCGAGCAGCGCGCGATTGTCGAGTGCGGGGAGCAGCGCAACGGCGATGAGCGTGCCGAGATCGAATGCGGGATCGCCGAGGCAGACGCCTTCGAAGTCGACGACCGCGAGCGGCTTTCCTTTCGCGACGAGGAGATTCTTGCTCCACAGATCGGCGTGGATCAGACACTCGCGATGCTCCTGCATCTCGGCAAGCGCGTCGTCGCAAAACTCGGGGAACGCCGCGCGCGC